>JABCOA020000048.1 GCA_013333875.2 Flavobacteriaceae bacterium
GAATAGCTTCTTCCCATTTAGCTTGATGAAGATACATATTCCCATAGTTATAGAAAATATAGTTTAGAGTAGTATACCCATTTTCAGTTATGTATTTTAGGGTTTTAGCAGCCATTGCTTCCGCTTTGTCATACTGGGCAACATCCGCCAATACACCAAAGTAATCCCCGAAAAACATAGCTTTGTCAAAATTATCCGAGAGTTCTGTCTCTACCTTTGGGTAAAGACTCTCATAGATAGCCAAAGCCTCCTCATATTGGCAGGCTCTTTTTAGAGACTTAGCAGTGTCCCATTGTTTGATTATTGGATTCATAAATCAGATTTATTAGCCTGCTAATTTACTGATTTACTTTTTTAAAACCTGAATTCCCCATTTTGGAATGAGATAAACGCCCATAAGGCAGGTAACCATTACAGGAGAATAGGAGTGAGTAAAATAACTTATCAAAATGTGCCATACCAAGAAGAAACTTAGTCCCGCAAGATACAAAGTGAGTGCAGTTCTTGTGGCTTTTTCATTTTTTCGAAATAAAAAAGCAATGACCGCTACCAAAGTAAGTTGTCCTATGGAAGCCCACACAAAATATTCAGGGTGGGCATTGACTAAATGGGCATTCTCGGAAATTCTCGGAAGCTGAAGCCAAGAAGGTATTTTATCTACAAAATCAATATACCATTGCCAAAAGGAAATACTCTCTTCTACTTGATGAAGAGCGTGTAGTCCCATTATAGGCAACCACAAATGCAAGTATTTATTGGTTTTCATAGATTTCCTTTTTTAATGCTGTGATATACTTCTGTTGTATGCGTTTCAAATTCCAAAAGAGAGGTGCCACAAGCCTTAAAAAGAAGTTTTTGATATGTATTTTCTCTTGAAAACAAATTTTAGTTCCTCCGTTATACGATTCAAATTTTCCTTCCCATTCTCCATAGAATAGTTTGTGCTGCATTGTAAAGGCATAATATTCATTTTCTTTCTTTTGAATATTACTAAAAAGCGTTTGTCCACCGCCTTTGTAATATTCAATAAAACCATTTTCCAATAGCTCTATGTTTTCCACTTCCTCTCGCCACTGAAAGTTCTTATTATCGGTAACAATTTTATATACCAATGCTACAGGTGCATCAATCACATCAGTTAAATTACTTTTCATAGTTTTTTCTGAGAAAAACTAAAATTAACTCTTTTTTATTTCTGATAAAAACGCACCCAGTCTACATACATTCTCACAGGTTTGGTAAAAGGCTTTACTTCACCTACCCATTTGCCTCCTAACTGCATATCGATACGCAACATATAAGGGCGATTAAAAGGAAACTGTCCTTCATTCTCTTTTCCAGGTACGCGTGCATAACTGAAGGTTTGTTCACCATTTACATAAAAACGAACCTCATTGGTATCAAGTTCTACAGCATAAATGTTGTAATCATTAGGGTTGATAGGTGCTGTAGCGGTACTTTTAGGAGAACGCTTGTTAGGGTCTTTTTTACCTGCTTGTGTGTAAGTAGAATGTACAGTATGATGCACAAAAGGCTCATAATTTAGTCGTTCTACGATATCTATCTCGCCACCTGTAGGCCAAGGAGCATCAGGAACCATCCAGATGGCAGGCCATGCACCTTGGGTAGCTTCGAGCTTGCAACGAATTTCTAAACGCCCATTTTGGAAATACTTTTTGTCTTTTGTAGAAACACCTCCTGTGATATATTTTGGGTTGTTCTTGTTGGAATCTGGACTGGGTTTTCCTAATAAAATAAGATTGCCATCTTTTATCTCAAATAAGCTAGGGTCGTGGCTCATTGTTTTACACCAGTCAGCAGTGGAAGTAGGGCAGCCCCATATTTTAGACCAAATGCCTGTCATGAAAATATCATTACGATTAAACTCATCGTTCCAGACCATACGCCAACCTCCTTTTTTAAGATATTCATTATTTTTTCTTGTAGAAGGGTCTTCTATTTGGTTAGTAGAATCATCTTTCTCATTTCGAGAGCATCCTGTAGCTAAACTTAAAGCACATAGGATAAGAAATACTTTTCTCATAATGTTACATCGTTTTTAAGTTATAATGATGCAAGGATACAAAATTTTAAAACATTTTCTCAATAATATTAAATTATCATAAATAATTTACACAGCCTATCTTTTGGTTAATTTGCCAATTTTTGAAATTCACATATTGTCAATTAAGCATTCCTTTGCATCTATATTATACTACATCGCATCTATGCTAAAAGTAAGGGATTCCAGCACTTTTAGGATGGCTTCTACGGTATCAATAGAGGTAAGGCACGGAACTCCGTTTTCTACCGACATACGGCGGATTTGGAAGCCGTCTCTTTCAGACTGTTTCCCTTTGGTGGTGGTATTTACTACATACTGCACTTTTCCTTTGTGGATGAGGTCTATCAGGTTTACATCTTCTTCGCCTATTTTGTAGCCTATTTTGGTTTTTACGCCATGTTGTTCAAAGAATTTCGCTGTTCCTTCCGTAGCCCATATTCTGAAACCTATATCACTAAATCTTTTCGCAAGTCCCACGGCTTCGGCTTTGTCTTTGTCAGAAACTGTGAAGAGAATCGCTCCATGGGTAGGGACTTTTCTTCCAGCGCCGATAAGTCCTTTATATAAAGCTTTTTCTAGGGTTTGGTCTTTGCCCATCACTTCTCCTGTGGATTTCATTTCAGGGCCGAGGGAAATATCCACTTTGGACAATTTACTAAAACTAAAAACAGGAACTTTCACATATACGCCCTCTTTATTAGGAATAAGTCCATTTTGATAGCCCAAATTTTTTAGTTTCGCTCCGAGAATGGCTTTTGTGGCTAATTTTGCCATTGGAATGCCAGTGATTTTGGACAAAAATGGAACGGTTCTGGATGAGCGAGGATTGACTTCTATGACAAAAACCTCCCCATCAGAAATTACATATTGAATGTTCATCAAACCAATGATCTTCAGTCCTTTGGCAAGTCTCTGTGTGTAGTCAGAGAGCGTGTCTATCTGCTTTTGTGTCAGATTTTGAGGAGGATACACCGCAATGGAATCACCCGAATGCACGCCCGCCCGCTCGATATGTTCCATGATTCCAGGGATTATGGTAGTTTCGCCATCAGAAATAGCATCTACTTCCACTTCTTTCCCTGTCAAGTATCGGTCAATCAGCACAGGGTGTTCAGGGCTTGCCTCCACTGCATTTTCCATGTAATGAGCGAGTTCTTCCTCTGTATAAACGATTTCCATCGCTCTTCCTCCCAAAACATAGCTTGGGCGGACAAGCACAGGATAGCCGATTTCATTAGCAATTTTTATGGCTTCTTCTTTTGAAGTGGAAGTTTTTCCTTTCGGCTGAGGAATGCCTAAATCTTGCAGGGCTTTTTCGAATTTATCTCGGTTTTCGGCTCTGTCCAGATCTTCTAACGAAGTTCCTAAAATCCTTACTCCGTGGGAAGCCAGTTTATCAGCCAAATTGATAGCGGTCTGTCCGCCGAACTGCACCACCACGCCTTTTGGTTTTTCAAGGTCGATGATGTTCATCACATCTTCCTCGGTCAGCGGCTCGAAATATAATTTATCCGAAATGGAGAAATCCGTAGAAACGGTCTCAGGATTATTATTGATGATAATCGCCTCACAACCTATTTCCTTAATCGCCCATACAGAATGCACCGTTGCGTAGTCAAACTCCACGCCCTGCCCGATACGGATAGGCCCTGAACCCAGCACGATGATTTTTTCCTTGTCGCTGGCGATGGATTCGTTTTCTTCCTCGTAAGTTCCGTAGAAATAAGGAGTTTCGGACTCGAACTCGGCTGCACAGGTATCCACCATTTTATAAACTGGCATGATGCCGTTTTCTTTTCTAAAATTAAAAATTTCCCTCTGCGCACAGTTCCAAAGGTGAGCTAAATTAAGGTCAGAAAAACCTAATTTTTTAGCCTTGATTAAAATATCTTTGTTAAATGGATTGTTTTTTATTTCAGCCTCAAAATCAATGAGTTTCTTGATTTTCCA
>JABCOA020000049.1 GCA_013333875.2 Flavobacteriaceae bacterium
GAACGCATCCTTATTTTAGATGGTGCGATGGGGACGATGATCCAAAAATATAAACTCACCGAAGCGGATTTCCGTGGTGAACGCTTTAAAGAAAGTGCGGTCGATTTACGCGGCAATAATGATTTGCTAACCCTCACCCAACCGTTGTTGATTTCCGCCATTCACGAAAAATACTTAGAAGCCGGCGCGGACATTATTGAAACCAATACCTTCAGCTCCACTACCATTGCGCAAGCGGATTACGACTTGCAATCTATTGCTTACGAACTCAACTTTGCCGGGGCAAAATTAGCGCGTTTAGCCGCAGATAAATACAGCATGCCGGAAAAACCACGTTTCGTCGCGGGGATTCTCGGCCCGACTAACCGCACTGCGTCCATTTCCCCGAACGTAAACGATCCCGGTTTCCGTAACGTCACCTTTATGGAATTGGTGGATGCCTATTCAGAAGCCACGCGCGGCTTAATCAAAGGTGGTGCCGATTTAATTATGATCGAAACCATTTTCGACACGCTAAATGCCAAAGCCGCCATTTTCGCCATTGAAACCGTATTTGAAGAATTAGCTGTGGAATTGCCGATCATGATTTCCGGCACCATTACCGATGCTTCCGGCCGTACACTTTCAGGGCAAACTACTGAAGCGTTCTACAACTCTCTGCGCCACGCTAAACCACTGACATTCGGTTTGAACTGTGCGCTAGGTCCGAAAGAACTTCGCCAGTATGTCGAACAACTTTCCAAAATCAGCGAAACCTATGTTTCCGTACACCCGAATGCGGGCTTGCCAAATGCCTTCGGCGGCTACGATCTTGGCGCGGAAGACATGGCGGCACACCTGAAAGAATGGGCGGAAAGCGGCTTTGTGAACATTATCGGTGGCTGTTGCGGCACCACACCGGAACATATTAAAGCCTTTGCTGATGCAATAGAAAACATCCCACCACGCAAATTGCCACAAATCAAAACCGCCATGCGTTTATCGGGCTTAGAGCCGCTTAATATTGATGATGAAAGCCTGTTCGTGAACGTGGGTGAACGCAATAACGTGACAGGTTCGGCGAAATTCAAACGCTTAATTAAAGAGGACAAATTTGCCGAAGCCATTGAAATTGCCATCGACCAAGTAGAAAACGGCGCGCAAGTCATCGACGTGAACATGGACGAAGCCTTGCTTGACGGCAAAAAATGCATGACCCGTTTCCTCAACATTATGGCGACCGAACCCGATGCGGCAAAAGTGCCGGTGATGATCGACTCCTCCAAATGGGAAGTGATTGAGGCAGGCTTGCAATCGGTGCAAGGCAAACCGATTGTGAACTCCATCTCGTTGAAAGAAGGCGAAGAAATCTTTATCGAACACGCCAAACTGGTGCGTAAATACGGCGCCGCCGTGGTGGTCATGGCATTTGACGAAGTAGGACAAGCAGACACCGAAGATCGCAAGGTGGAAATCTGTACCCGTGCCTATAACATCTTAGTCAACCAAGTAGGCTTCCCGCCGGAAGACATCATTTTTGACCCAAATATTTTCGCCATCGGCACCGGGATTGAAGAACACAACAACTACGGCGTAGATTTCATTAACGCTACAGGTCGTATTAAACGCAGCTTGCCACATGCCAAAATTTCCGGCGGTGTGTCAAACGTGTCCTTCTCTTTCCGTGGTAACAACGTGATGCGCGAAGCTATTCACGCGGTCTTCCTCTATCATGCCATCAAACAAGGCATGGACATGGGAATCGTGAACGCAGGACAGCTCGCAATTTACGATGATCTGGATCCGGAATTACGTAATGTGATTGAAGATGCCGTCTTAAACCGCACACCGGACGGCACAGAACGTTTACTGGATATTGCGGAAAAATATCGCAACCAAGGCAACGATGAAAGTGCGGTGGATTCTGTGGCCGAATGGCGTACGTGGCCGGTGGAAGAACGCTTGAAACACGCCCTTGTGAAAGGTATTACCACGCATATCATCGAAGACACCGAAGAGGCTCGCCAAAAATTGCCAACACCGTTAGAGGTGATCGAAGGCCCACTCATGGCAGGTATGGACGTAGTGGGCGATTTGTTCGGCGACGGCAAAATGTTCCTGCCGCAAGTGGTGAAATCCGCGCGCGTGATGAAACAATCCGTGTCGTATTTAGAGCCGTTTATCAACGCCACCAAACAAAAAGGCTCCAGCAACGGCAAAGTGGTGATCGCCACCGTGAAAGGCGACGTGCATGACATCGGCAAAAACATCGTAAGCGTAGTGTTGCAGTGTAATAACTTTGAAGTGATTGACTTAGGCGTGATGGTGTCGGCGGATAAAATCATTCAAACGGCGATTGATGAAAAAGCGGATATTATCGGCTTGAGCGGTTTGATTACGCCATCCCTAGACGAAATGGAATACTTCCTTAGCGAAATGATGCGTTTAGGTTTGGACTTGCCTGTCTTGATTGGCGGTGCAACGACCTCCAAAGAACACACCGCCATTAAACTTTATCCAAAATACAAACAACACGGCGTATTTTATACATCCAATGCCTCCCGTGCGGTAACCGTATGTGCCACGTTGATGAACCCGGAAGGCCGCGCGGCATTGTGGGAACAATTCAAGAAGGATTACGAAAAAATCCAACAATCCTTCGCCAACCGCAAACCGCTACGCAAACAGCTCAGCATTGAAGAAGCGCGCGCCAACCGTTTCTATGGCTTTAGCGGCGAATGGGCGGATTATGTGCCGCCAACACCAAAACAAACGGGCATTGTGGAATTTAAAAACGTACCAATTGCCGAGTTACGTAAATTTATCGACTGGTCGCCATTCTTCCGTGTGTGGGGCTTGATGGGCGGTTATCCTGATGCGTTTGATCATCCAGAAAGCGGACAAGAAGCCCGTCGCGTGTGGAACGATGCGCAAGCCATGTTGGACGAATTCGAGAAAAACCATAAACTCAACCCAAGCGGTATTTTAGGCATTTTCCCAGCCGAACGCGTGGGCGATGATGTGGTGCTTTTCTCTGATGAAGACCGCACGCAAGCCATTGGCACCGCTTATGGCTTACGTCAACAAACGAAACGTGGTAAAAACAGCAAAAGCCCATTTAACTTCTGCTTAAGCGACTTTATCGCCGATCGCGAAAGCGGTAAAAAAGACTGGTTCGGCATGTTCGCCGTATGCGCCGGCGTTGAAGAAATGGATTTAGTGGAAGGCTACAAAGCCGCCGGCGATGATTACAACGCCATCTTGCTGCAAGCCGTAGGCGACCGCCTCGCCGAAGCCATGGCAGAATACCTACACTTTGAGTTACGCACCCGCATTTGGGGCTACACACAAGAGGAATTCGACAACCAAAGGTTAATCAATGAAAACTACGTCGGCATCCGCCCAGCGCCCGGCTATCCAAGCTGCCCGGAACACACGGAAAAAGCCTTGATTTGGGATTTACTAGAAGTCGAACAACGCATCGGCATGAAACTCACCGAAAGCTACGCCATGTGGCCGGCAGCTTCCGTCTGCGGTTGGTACTTCACCCACCCAGCAAGCAACTATTTCACTTTAGGTCGCATCGATGAAGACCAAGCTCAAGATTATGCCAATCGTAAAGGTTGGGATGAGAGAGCGATGATGAAATGGTTGGGTGTGGCGATGAAGTGATTTATTAAATTGATTTATTTGAAAATAATTTTTTAAGAAAAGGGAAATATGTCTAGAGATAATTTCAGTAAAAAAGATATTGAAATCTTGAGAACAAGAGTTGCTAATAGATGCTCTAATCCTGAATGCAGGGTGGTAACTACAGGTCCTAACTATAATCAAGATAAGGCTACTATACTGGGAGATGCCGCTCATATATGTGCGGCATCTAAAGGGGGGCCTAGGTATGATCCTCAAATGACTTCAAAAGAAAGAAAATCAATAAATAATGCTATTTGGTTATGCAAAAACTGTGCAAGAAAAATTGATGTAGATAGTAAGTCTTATTCTGTAGAGTTACTACATGAGTGGAAAAAAATGGCTGAACAAAAAGCCAATGAAGAATTAAATAATCAATTATTTAATCAACATGAAGTAAATAATGAGATTATAAATAGTATTACCTCATTACATACTGGAATTTTTCCCTCTTCCGTAAATGCAATGCACAATCTTATTCATAATGTAATTTCTGCTAATACAAAAAAATTAGAGGAAATGGATCCAAGATTTAAAATAACTTCTAATTTTACAGAAAATATCACACATTATAGAGTAACTTCAAAAGAGGATGTAAATTTAGAGCTAAATATTAAAGATAACTCTACTAGTGTATTTAAAGAAAAATTTGCTGATTTTATTGAACATGGTAAAGACTTCTATCTAAACTCAGATCAAATATCATTCTCAGGTTCTAAGTTAATAAATTTTTTTGCAAATAATTCTTCTATTATTCAATTTTGTAAATTTAAAAAAGATGCAATTATTAGATTATGGCTTATAGAAAATGACACTCAAATAATCGATCCTCTTAATGAAATCCCTGGAAATATTTCATTTGGGTTAAAATCTTTTTCTTTTAATGGCTCTTGCTTTAATGGATTAATGAACATAAACTTTCAATTTTTTTATCAACAAACTGAAAGTTTATCAATAAAAATTTCAACGAAAGTATCACTAGAAAAATGGAATGGACAAGACATTCTAAAACTTTCATACTTTTCAAAGCTTTGGAACTTATTTAAAAAAATAGAACAAGGTTGGTTATTTTGTTTTGATCTTGAAATTGATGGGGAAAAAATTTTAGCTAATGCTCAGTTAAAAATGGAAAAAGATGATTCATTTTATAAAATATATACATTTTTACAATATACAAACCTTTCCATATTAATTTGTAAAAAATTAAATAAACATATTAAATTTACAACTCAAGTAAGTTTTTCTTCCGAAGAGCATCAAAAAATTGCTAAAACTCAAGAAATCCTCTATAACGGAATAACCAGTAAAATTTTTCCAGAAAAGCCTGCAAAATCAACTATTATTGTTAGTAAAGAAAATATTTCATTACTTAAGCAGAAGTTTGAACCGACAAGTATAATATATCAGCAAAATGAAGGAGATCTTTTATCGTTATTTAATCAATCTATACAATTACCTCCAAAATTAATTACTCTGAATTCTGTTTTACCAACAGTATTAATTGAAAATATAGATGATATTGTGGAAGGAAATGAAGTTGAACTAGTAATGAACCCAGTTGATGGTTACGAGCTTTTAATGGAATACAAAAGTAACATATAACTTTTTGCCCCTCATGATGGCGCAAGCGTCCTCGCTTGTGCCCAATCTCAATAAGGTCGTTAAAAAATCAACTACGTTTTAATTTCTAAAATTGTCCATTCAAAGTTTTCACGTAATTTAGCACCAGCGTGGACGCTGGCGCTATCATTTTGCTGTTAATTCTAAAATTGGAACTTAGTTTCCAATTCAAAGAAGAATAAAGAAAATTGGAAATATACTTCCAATTTACCAATTAAAAACTCCCCTCCTTTGATAGCGTACGCTTCCCTGCGTGTGCCTAACTTCAACAAAAACACTTCAAAAACTGACCGCACTTTATTTACTTTTAGGGCACGCGTTAGGAAACGCGCGCCAGCATAAGAATCTATTTTTTATATTGAATACAGAGTTCCTTAAATTGGTTATCCAGTTCAGAAATAGCCATTAAGGTATCTGCTAAAGCGATAAAGTCATCCTTTAAACAATCCAAATGGGCTTGTCCAAAAAGGAACGCAAGCTTTTCTTTCAATTCTGCTTTTCTATGATCATGCTTTTTCAGAAATTGACTCATATAAATATTTCTTACGGAAGCCAATCGGAAAGAAAAAAATTGATGAAGTTGCTTTTGTTCTTGGTTTAAACCATAGTTTTTAATTGCTTTAGCATAATCTTCGATAACCTTGGTTTCACTATGCTCATAGCGTTTTTTCATAATAAGAGAGACATCATGATAAATATCCTCAGAGGTTGGGATTTTCCTTCTTTTTATATTTCCCCACATCGAAAATGCTCCTCTTTTATAGTCAATATTTTCTGCCTGCCAAGCTTTCAATAATTCATGAATAATCATTTTCATACAAGGATACCCTGCCGGGTCATGGAGATAGACGGCATCGGAATCCATGCCAAAAACGCAAACGAAGTGGTCAACCCCTTTCAGATACTCGTGATTCGGGTTGTAGGTTAGATAGCCCATATCTAGCGGTCCGACAATAACAGGACCGTTCTTTAGATAGGTTTTGAGTTTTTCTTGAACCGCCTTGACATTGATTGATTCTGTACTATCACAGAAAAATTCCTCATATTCAAACCCAAGAATCCGTAAACTATGGCTGATTGACCTATCCGGCATACCATTATCAAAGAAAATCAAAGGATGTTTAGCATCATTCTTAACAACACTAGCCCCGTTTCCCATGACCATGATTGCCTCCAAGTATTCCGGACGAAAATCGTATCCATAAGAATGTAACGTCATCGCAACCGAATGCGAATAACATATAGGAATATCTCCAAAGTATAGATCCATATTCATACCTCCCTTGATGATGTACGCTTCCTCGCATCTACCTAATTTCAATAGAAAATACCTGAAAAATCAACCGCTCCTACGATGGCGCAAGCATCCTCGCTTGTGCCTAATTTCAATAAGACCGTAAAAAATCAACTACGCTTTAATTTCTAAAA
>JABCOA020000050.1 GCA_013333875.2 Flavobacteriaceae bacterium
ACCTGAAAACTAAACAAATGAAAAAATATTTTTCTTTTTGTCTTTTGGGGATTTTTATTTTTTGTTTTTCTCAACAAAATTTAAAAAGAGACATCACAAAGATTATACAAAGCAAAAATGCCCTTGTGGCAGTATCTGTGATGAACTCAAAAGGGAAAACAGAAGTAAATATTAACGGAAACAAAAAAGTTCCGATGCTTAGTGTGTTCAAATTTCACATTGCATTGGCAGTTTTGGATTTGGTGGACAGAGGTATTTTGGATTTGGAACAAAATATTTTTGTCAAGAAATCTGAACTTTTGGAGAATACTTGGAGCCCCATTCGTGATAAATATCCGAATGGCAATGTGAATATCCCTTTGAGAGAAATCATAGAATACACCGTTTCTCAGAGCGATAACAATGGTTGCGACATTCTGCTGAGGCTGATTGGAGGAGTTGATACTGTCCAGAAATTCATTGAGAGCAAGGGTATCAAAGATTTTGCAATAAAATACAATGAAGAAGAAATGAATAAGAATGGGAAATCCATCTACTCCAACTATACAACCGCAAACGCCTCCAGCAGGCTTCTGCAAAAATTTTATAATGGTGAGATAATTTCCGAGTCTTCCAGAGATTTTTTATTCAGAATCATGTATGAGACTTCTACTGGAGCAGACAGGCTCATATCCCTGCTTCCTCCAGATGTTATCGTTGCCCATAAAACAGGGACTTCTGGTATTGTATCTGGAATTCAGGCTGCCACCAATGATGTGGGAATCATCATTTTACCTGATGACGAATACTACACAATATCTGTTTTTGTGATAAATTCCAAAGAAAATACATCAACTAACGAAAAAATAATTGCTGATATATCAAAAACAGTGTGGGATTATTATTTTCGAAATAAATAACTAAAAATGAATCTTTTAGATAAAATAAAACAAAATCCTGAGGAAATATCATTCGATGAAGTGATTGCTTATATTGATGAGCATTATGACTTTGTCCCTACGGCTTTTCAGAATGGAGAAGTTCTCAACGAAGAGAACCAAAATAATGGCTCTTGCAAAATTTTTTCTTTTGCGAAAAAATTAGGTTTAAATGAGAAAAATACATTATTTCTGTTTGGTGATTTTTACAGAAAAGATGTTTTAGGAGATTTGCAAGGGACTAATCATCAGAACATTAGAAATTTCATGAAAACGGGATGGGAAGGAATCAATTTTCATCGTGAAAGTTTAATAGAAAAATAAAATATAATTAGATTAAAACTATAAAAAATGAAGAGAAAAATTCTTATCGCGGGACTATTCCTTGGAGGAGTAGCAGCCAGTAATCTATCGGCTCAGAAGTATCTGGGACTGAGCAACAGTAACTATTCGGGAGTTTATGGGTCACAATACAACCCGGCTAAACTTACTGATGAGAAAGTAAAAGTAGCTGTTAATCTTGTGTCTGTGAATGGGCTGGTTAATAACGACTATTACAAGTTTAAAAATTTGAACTCTTTCGGTGGTTTCACACTAGATGAGCTAGGAAATGGAGCTTCTCACAATGGAGGAAATGGAGCTTTGATAAACTTGGGAATTGTAGGTGAAGTTTTAGGGCCGTCTTTCCAGTTTACAGTGAATAACAAATTAGGCTTCGGATTTTCTTCAAGAGTAAGACTTTTCGGTCAAGGGAAAAACATAAATTCTGCTTTCCTTAATGCCTTAAACGGGAATTTAGGAACTGACAACCCAGGCCTTGCTACTATTCCATTGGTTGATAATACAGGATTTGGTATCAATACTACTGCACTTACTGATTTAGGTGTAAAAGGTGCTTATGCTGTGATTGATAACAACGACCTAAAACTATCATTAGGTGCGAGTGTAAAACTATACAAAGGAGCTGGACTAAACAGATTCGAAAGTAATGGGCACAACTTAATCTATAACAATAACCCATCCAACCCTACTATCTCAGCAACTAACATTAACTGGGATCTTTATACTAACTTAAATCCTGAAAAATCATTAAACGAGTATGGTTTTGGGGACTTCTTCGGTGGAGCGACAGGATTTGGTGGAGATTTCGGTGCTGAATTGACTTTAAAAGAAGCATCTGGAGACAAACCTTACTTCTTAAAATTTGGTGCATCTGTTAATGATATCGGTGCTATCAAATACAATGATATTCGTAAACTGAGCATCAGAGGTGCTGGTTCTGCTATAGACCCTAGCAAAATAGATATTTTTGACCTTAATGCTACTGCTGACTACCTTAGATCTAGAGGTTACAACACTACTCTGACTACATCATCTGTAAGCCAAGGTCTTCCTACTAACCTAAATCTATACGCAGACTATGCTATCACAAAAAGATTTTTCGTTAGTGCTAATGGTTTAATCAATTTAGCAAATACTAACTCTACTAACCCTTATTACCACAGTTTGGTAGGGCTTGTTCCTAGATTCGAAAGCAAATGGGTAGATGTATCTGTTCCTTTGACTTACAACTTTATGAGCCAAGATTTCAAACCAGGACTTGCTCTTAGATTAGGACCATTGTCAATAGGTTCTGATGATTTGAAAATCTTATTCACTGAATCAAAAGGTGCTAATATCTACGCTGGACTTGGCTTTATACTATACAAAGGTAAAAAAGCTGAAGCTGTAGTTGCTGAAACTGATAAAGATACAGACGGAGACGGAGTTCTAGACAGACATGATGAATGTCCTACAGTTCCTGGACCGATAGAAAATAGAGGATGCCCTTGGGGAGATACTGATAATGACGGCGTTCTAGACAAAGATGACAAGTGTCCTGATGTTCCTGGACCAGTAGAAAATGAAGGATGTCCTTGGAAAGATACAGACGGAGACGGAGTTCCAGATAAAGATGACAAATGTCCTACTGAAGCAGGATTACCAGAAAAACAAGGATGCCCTAAAACTCATGCTGATATCGCAGGTGAAGTTACTTCGGCTCTTAAAAACATTCTATTCAACCTAGGTAAAGCTACTCTAAGACCAGAGGCTGCTCCTAAACTAGATGACGCTGCTAAGATTATCAAATCTTCTAACGGAGGAACATTCTTAGTAATCGGACACACAGACAGAAAAGGAAATGCTGCCCTTAACCTTAGACTTTCTAGAGAAAGAGCTGCTGCAGTAGTTAAAGCCCTTGAAGAAAGAGGTGTAGACCACAGCCAATTAAAATCAAAAGGTGTAGGCTTTGAATTTGCTGAAGTGCCTGTAACTGCTTCTGATGCAGAAAGAGAAAAAGACAGAAAAGTAGAAGTAAAATATGTAACAGGAAGCGAGTGGGATGCATTGACAAAATCTGATGTGCATGTTGCAACTCCTAAAAAAGCTACTGCAAAAAAATCTGTAGGAGCTAAAGGAAAAACTGTCCACAGAAAGCCAGTTGCTAAAAAGAAGAAATAATCTAAATATTTCTATAAAAAAGGAACTCTAAAATAGAGTTCCTTTTTTTATTCCATCATTTTTAAAAATTCCTGCTCATCCAGAATGGTAATCGTGCCTATCTCCTGCGCCTTCTTGAGCTTGCTTCCTGCCTTCTCTCCCACTACTAAATAGTTCAGGTTTTTGGACACCGCAGAAATATTTCTTCCGCCATGTTTTTCTACCATTTCTTCGGCTTGTTCACGAGTAAAAAGAGATAATTTTCCTGTAAACAAAAATGTTTTCCCTGCTAAATTATCTGACAATACCTCCGTAGATACTTCGCCTCTTTCCAGCTGGATTCCATACTCTTTGAGCCTTTCTATCAGTTTTCTGTTTTCTTCATTAGAAAAGAATGCCGCGATGCTTTCAGCTATTTTATCGCCTATGTCTTCCACTTGGATGAGTTCCTCCACACTCGCTCTGCTGAGTTCTTCTATAGAACCAAAATTCTTAACCAATTTCTTAGCAATGGTCTCACCGATGTGTTTTATCCCAATGCCGTAAAGCACCCTTTCAAAAGGAATTTGTTTTGATTTTTCTATCCCATCGATGATGTTCTGTGCAGATTTTTCCGCCATTCTTTCCAGTGGCAAGAGCTGTTCTTTTTTCAAGGTATAAAAATCCGCC
>JABCOA020000051.1 GCA_013333875.2 Flavobacteriaceae bacterium
AAAACACTCTCAAATTTTATTTGAAAGTGCTTTATTAACCAACGAGTGGCCCCACTTGGGCTCGAACCAAGGACTTGCTGATTATGAGTCAGCTACTCTAACCAACTGAGTTATAGGGCCAAAGGATATTATCCTTAACAATTGGTTTGCAAATATAAATAAAAATCGTAGAACAGCAAAACAAAATTCGCATTTTTATTTCAAAAAATTTATAAAATACTGTTAATCAACAATTATATTATGAATTAAAATTGAAAATTATCATTTTTATTACAATACAAGCCAAAAATCATTAAAAATGCAATCTTTTTATTATATTTGTCTCAAATATGTTTTTTTTGAAGGATAAAGAATTAGTTGATACCATTACTCAAATCCAAAGTGGGAGCCAAAAAGCACAGACCAAGCTAATTAACTATTTTTGGGATGATGTTTTCAGTTTTGTATTGAAAAAAGTGCAGGACAGAACCATCGCAGATGAGCTTACGGTGGCTGTTTTCGCGAAGATATTAACTAAACTGAACCTTTATGATGAGAATTTTCAGTTTAAGACTTGGATTTTGACCATCGCACAAAATTCAGTAATAGACTATTGGCGGAAAAAATCAAGAGAGGAAGTCTTTACGGATGATTTTAAAGATGTTAAAAATGAATTTGAAAAATCTCCAGAGGAATTATTGATTTCCAAACAGCAGCAGCAGCATATCATCAGCACTATTGCTTCCATGGATGCCCAATACAGGAAAATCATAGAACTGAGATTCTTTGAGGAAAAAAGCATAAAAGAAATTGCAGAAACTCTGAATATTTCGGTTGCAAATACGAAAGTGAGGATAATGAGAGCAAAAAAAATATTAGCCGAATTATTAAAAAACGAATAAAAAATAATGAACAAAGAGGTTTCCGAAACAAACACTATAACTAATAAACCCAAGTGGATAAGGGTAAAACTCCCAACGGGAAAAAACTACCGAGAACTCCGCTCATTGGTTGATAAATATAAGCTGAACACCATCTGCCAGAGCGGTTCCTGCCCAAATATGGGAGACTGCTGGGGCGAAGGAACAGCTACCTTTATGATTTTAGGGAATATATGCACTCGTTCGTGTGGTTTTTGTGGAGTAAAGACTGGGAAGCCATTGGATGTAAACTGGGAAGAGCCAGAAAAAATAGCCCGTTCCATCAAACTAATGAAAATAAAACATGCTGTTATCACCTCCGTAGACAGGGATGATTTGAAGGATATGGGCTCTATCCTTTGGGCAGAAACGGTGAATGCTGTGAGAAGAATTTCTCCTGAGACCACACTAGAAACACTTATTCCTGATTTTCAAGGAATTACAAGACATCTTGACAGAATGATAGAAGTGGCGCCAGAAGTCATTTCGCACAATATGGAAACCGTGAAAAGGCTGACACGAGAAGTAAGAATTCAGGCTAAATATGAAAGAAGCCTAGATGTCCTCAAATACCTGAAAGACTCAGGACAGCGAAGAACAAAAACAGGAATAATGCTGGGGCTAGGCGAAGAAAGAGATGAAGTTTTCCAGACCATAGAGGATATCAAAAATGCTAATGTGGATGTAATCACCATCGGGCAGTATCTACAGCCAAGTAAAAAACACCTGCCTGTGAAAAGATTTATCCCTCTAGAAGAATTCGAAGAGTATAGAGTTTTCGCGGAAAATATGGGATTCAGACATGTGGAGAGTTCGCCTCTTACAAGAAGTTCTTACAGAGCAGAAAGACATATTTTATAACTAAATAATAATTAACTTAAATTTTATATTATGAAAATTACATCATTAGGCATTTCGTTTTTAGCAGGAGCTTATTTCCTTACTTCCTGCACCACGCAGAAAAATGCAACAGAACAAAAAGTAATGGAGGTAAAAAAAGAAGAAAACCACGCTCATACCCAGCAGCATGACCATGGAATTGCCCTTGATTTGATGGATACTTCCGTGCGTCCGCAAGATGATTTTTACAACTATGTAAACGGCGGATGGATGAAAACTGCCGTAATTCCTGCTGATAAATCTACTTGGGGTTCTTTCCAAGAATTGAGAGAAAAAACTGATGAAAATTCACTAAAAATCCTAAAAAACATCCTTTCTGAAAACTACCAAAAAGGAACTGAAGGACAGCAGATTCAGGATTTGTATGCTACATACATGGATATGGACAAGCGTAACGCAGACGGCATCAAACCTATCGAAAAGGATTTAGAAGAGATAAACTCTATCAGAAACCTGAAAGACCTTCAAAATTACCTTATAGGAGCGGTGAGAACTGGCGACAATCCGCTATACGGATGGAGCGTTTATACAGACCTGAAAAACTCTAAGATGAACGCTGTTTATCTTGGTGGGCCTCGTTTAGGTTTAGGAAAAGATTATTATCAAAAAGAAAATGAAGCGAACACAAAAACTATCGCTGAATACAAGAAATATGTAGCTTCTCTATTGCAGATTTTAGGTTACAAAAACGCAGATGCTACAGCGCAGAAAATCGTAGATTTTGAAAAGAGTTTAGCTAAAACTATCCTAACTAACGAGGAAGGAAGAGATGCCAACAAGCGATACAACCCAAAAACTACGGCTAAACTTTCTAAATTGGTAAAAAATGTAAACTTGGCTAACTATCTGAAAGAAGCAGGAGTAAACACAGACCGAGTAATTCTATCCGAGTTGAAATATTACGAAAACCTTGATAAATTCATCAATAGTAATAATATCGCTCTAATCAAAGATTATCTAAAACTTCGCCTTCTTTCTGGAAGCGCATCGAGCCTTGACCAGAGATTGGATAAAATTAACTTTGATTTTTACAGCAAATATCTACAAGGACAAAAAGAACAAAGAGCTATGGACAAGAGAGCTCTTAGCCTAATCAATGGCGTTCTTGGTGAGGCTTTTGGAAAATTATATGTTCAAAAATATTTCTCTCCAGAGGCTAAACAAGAAATGGAAATCCTGATAGGTTACCTGAAAAAGGCTTACCACAAGCACATCAGCGAACTAGAATGGATGTCCAGCGAAACAAAAACCAAAGCACTGGACAAGTTACACAAATTCTCTGTAAAAGTAGCCTACCCGAACAAATGGGAAGATTACTCTAAACTCGTAGTAGAATCGCCTAAAAATGGGGCGTCGCTTTATTCTAACTTAAAAAATGTATCTGAATGGAGCTACGAGAAAAGCCTAGAAAAAGTAGGAAAACCTGTAGATAAAGAAAAATGGGGAATGCCGCCTCAAACGGTAAACGCCTATTACAGCCCTACGAACAACGAAATCGTATTCCCAGCGGCTATTCTACAAGCACCTTTCTTTGATTTCAAAGCTGACCCAGCGGTGAATTTCGGAGGAATAGGAGCGGTTATCGGACACGAGATTTCTCACGGATTTGATGATGGAGGAGCTCGTTTCGATGGAGATGGAAACCTCAACAACTGGTGGACAGAGCAAGACCGTAAGAATTTTGACATCAAAGTAAAACAACTTGCAGAGCAGTACAGCAAATACGAACCTGTAAAAGGAAGTTTCGTGAATGGTGTATTTACCAGCGGTGAAAACATCGCAGATTTAGGTGGTGTTGCTATCGCCTACGATGCTCTTCAAATGTACCTAAAAGAAAGAAAAAATCCAGGTGTCATCAGCGGTTATACCCAAGAGCAAAGATTTTTCCTAAGCTGGGCTACTATTTGGAGAACTAAATCTACAGAGCAGTACCTCATCAACCAAGTGAAAACAGACCCGCACTCACCAGGGTTCTACAGAGCTTTTGCTCCGCTTACCAATGTAGATGCTTTCTACAAGGCATTTAATGTAAAAGAAGGAGACAAACTCTACAAAAAACCAGAAAACAGAATCAAAATCTGGTAAGAAAACCATAAAAAATCCATCACAAAATGTGATGGATTTTTTTTATCTATTTATCTCTTCCCATTTATTTGGATTACTTTCTTTAAAATTGATTTTTATATATCTAATTTTATCTTTTTTTATGTGAATCCACATTTCTATAAATTCTCGTGGGAAGAAATCTTCTTCAGTAGTTTTAGGTAATTGACTATTATAACTATCCAGTTCTAATATATTTTTAGAAATTCTACTATCTACATAAATATTCAAACCTTTGTATGAAAACTTTCCATACTTTTCGTTATTCTCATCAATAGTTTTAGTATTTAAAAATAATATTGAACAACTATCAGCATTACAACTACCTTCATTGGTATAAATAAAAACATTATTACTATCCTTCATATCACTATTTATAACCTCATCACAATAAAGAATAAATAACTTCTCAATATCTTTATCCTTAAAAATTTCATTAGGAGCTTTACTACATCCTGCTAAAATAAATATAAGCCCTATTACAAGGTATTTTCTCATGATTTTACTTTTCATTTTTCAATGAATACCAAATATACAGATGAAAACCAATATAAAAAAACATTGAACATCCTAATAATAACGATATTCTATAAGGATACACCGATATTGATGGATACCACCAAAACATAAAATATATCAGATATATTAAGGTCAGAAACAGCATTCTATTCGCCTTATTACCAACCATCAACCAAATAAAAGCCGATAAAACCAAAACAATGCTGAAAACAAATTTATTATAATATACTGCTATCCCAAAAGCAATATCCCTTCTCGCTGGGAAATAGCTATTTAAAAAACTCAAAACCAGCTCCTGTAAGATAATATATAATATCATCGCAAAAACCGATGACATACATAGCCGAACTCTGCTATTTTTCATCATTCTTCACAGTTTTTAAAATCTTCTGTTTTCAAAGGTGGCAACGAAATAGCCTTCCTCAATGAATCACTTTTTGCTCTGTCTTTTATACAAGGTTTCCCAAATTTAGACCCCATATAGACTTTTTTTCCTTTACTTATATGCCAATAATATTTATCCATTATTAATAATAATGTTTCTTCTTTCATATTTCCTTTTTTTACTTCCTTTATTAAAATATCTCTATACTCTTTATTATTTACAATATGTTGAGGATTATGGAGCAAAACAATTGTAGCAGTTGCTTGGACACATTTTTCATTAATATATGTTCCTATATTATCTTTGTTAGGATATCCATTTTTATTTATAAAATTTATTACTCTTTGGAAGTTTAGAGAATCTATTTTAATATTTGATTTTTTATCTATAACTATTCCTTCTTGTCTTATTCCTTGGTCTATTCCATATATTTCACACAATTCAAAGGCTAAATTATTTTTTGAAGTTCTTTTACTCTGCGCTGAACATCCATACAAAATCACAAATAAAAGGAGAACTTTTATAAACACACTTACTTTACTATTTTTTACCTTTCGCATATCTTATTTTTTTGTTTTCTTTCCAAAGATAGTTAAATTTCCCTCCTTATAGAAATTTTACTCCGTAAGCCTCCAAGTTTTTCTCCGTAAGCCTCGAGAAAAATTTCCATAAGCCTCGCGCAAATCTTCCGTAAGCTTCGAAGAAAGCTTCCATAACTATATAAATTTCATCACCACAGAAAGCTTCTCACTTCTTAGGAATTATCCTATATCGCCGAATAACATAAGTATCTAAAACGGAACGGCTATATTCCAATTCTAGCTCATAATTCTTTATTATGTCTTCCCTGTCTAACTGCTGGTTATTTCTATATCCCAAACTATACCGCTGATTATGAAAGTAAAAATAAACCGAGTTTCTTCGCCCTGATATAAAGTTATAGACGGGACATCTCATTATAGATACATCTCTATCGGCAGCCTTTTTAATATAAAACAGAAAACCTATTCTTATCATTAAAAATAAAGCAAAAGCTATTGCCAATGAACTTAAGAACTCCATTACAAAACTATACCCTGCTTTTTTCCTATTAGAAAAATGAAAATATCCCAAAGTAACAGCCAGCGAACCAGCATACAACATAACATTTACACGAAAAGGAAAGTTTAATATTTTCTCATCTTCCCCAGCGTAAAAACCCAGTAATACAGCACCTACTATATAAAATACTTTTTTGTTTTTTATCATTTTTGTTAAATCATTACCACCAAAGATAATTAAATTTTCATCGCAGAGTAGCATAATTTTGTTGTAAATTTGTAGGATTATTAAATCTAATAAGAATGTCAAAGCCGAAAAAGGAGCAAAACGAATATATAGAAATCTACGGAGCACGCGAACACAACCTGAAAAACATCGATGTCAAAATCCCCCGAAACCAGCTGGTAGTCATCACTGGGCTTTCTGGCAGCGGAAAATCTTCCCTCGCGTTTGATACCATCTTCGCCGAAGGACAGCGCCGCTACATCGAGACTTTTTCTGCCTATGCCCGCCAGTTTTTGGGTGGTCTGGAGCGTCCTGATGTGGACAAGATAGAAGGGCTCTCCCCTGTCATCGCCATCGAGCAAAAAACTACCAACAAAAATCCCCGCTCCACAGTAGGCACCGTTACAGAGCTTTATGACTTCCTGCGGCTGCTCTTTGCGCGGGTTTCAGATGCCTACTCGCTCACCACTGGCAGAAAGCTGGTCAGCTACACGGAAGAGCAGATTTTAGAAGCGATAAAATCTAACTACAAAGACGAAAAAGTCCTGCTCACCGCTCCTGTAATCCGTGCAAGAAAGGGACACTACCACGAACTTTTTGTGCAGATGGCAAAGAAAGGCTATGGACAAGCTCGGATTGATGGAAAACTGCAAGACATTGAATATGATTTAAAACTTGACCGATACAAAAACCACGATATAGACATCGTTATAGACCGTTGGATTATCGGCGAAAGCGCCACCGAATCCCGTATGGAGAAATCCCTCCGCACGGCTTTAGACATGGGCGAAGGTATCATCGGAATACAAAAATTCGGTTCAGATGAAATAGAATATTTCTCTAAAAACCTAATGGACGAAGACACAGGGCTTTCCCTCGCACAGCCAGAACCCAATACTTTTTCTTTCAATTCTCCGAAGGGAAGTTGTCCGCACTGCAAAGGACTTGGAATAATTAAAAAAATCAATACCGATTTCTTTGTAGAAAACCCAAAACTATCCATCTCCGCAGGCGCTTT
>JABCOA020000052.1 GCA_013333875.2 Flavobacteriaceae bacterium
AACCAAACCCGAAACCATTCCTGCCCTTGGATTTTCTTCATAAATCCTGTTGATTTCCTCCAAATAATTCTCAGGAAAGATAATATCAGCATCAAATTTACAGATTACATCAAAATCGTCTAAATTCTGCGAAGAAAGACCTTTGTAAAATGTAGAAACCACCTTCGCACCAGGTGAGTGGGCAGATTTTTCTAAATTAATGAGCTGAAACTGCTTCTTATCTACAAATCCTTCTACCATTTCCCTCGTTCTATCCGTAGAGCCGTCATTCACGATGACGCAGGTAAAATCCTGAAACCCTTGTGATTTCAGAGAATTTAGCGTGAGGAGAATATTTTCTTCCTCGTTATGCGTGGGAATGATGATTAAAAATTTCATGAAAAAAATTCATACAAAAAGACTGCTCCCAAGGGTTTCCTTATAGAACAGCCTTTATTCTTGATTTTTAGTCTAATTGATATTTTACATAAACAGTTGTAGAGAATTTTATCTTCTGAAAATCAAGTTTTCTTAAAAATTCTTCTGAAGCCGATTCTTTCTTGTAATCCATTTCCTGAAGAGCAATATTTCCAACTGTTGCATATTCATAATCTTCTATTCCTCCATAATTTGTATCAGAAATATATAACGCCTTCCCTGCTTTTTGGTTAAGTGGTTTTACAAGTTTATCGGCAGTTATTCTTGATCTTTTTACTGCTTCTGACTTTAATTCTAATAAAAGTTCCTTAGATTTAGAATATTCTACTTTTTCTACTTCCGTATTAGAAATCCCTGCTTCCTCCAAGCTGATAAGGACATTTCCCAAAGTGTAAGCATCTCTTACAAGAAGAGAAAACTTTTTAGTTTTTAAAATACTCTGCCCTTTTAAAAAGTATTTTTTAAAATCACTAGAATAGCCCAAAACCGACAAATCCTTGTCTGTATTTATTTTTAATTTCTTTAAAATCGTTTCTAACTGTTTCTCCTGCTCCTCTACCGACTTTTTATTTTTAGAATCGGCTTCGTTCAGGGTAATGGAAACATATATTCTATCAGGAACCACCAGCGTATCTACTGAGGCTGATACCTCGATATAAGGCTGGTCTAAAAAATTTTTCTGTGCAGAAAATAAATTCCACACGAAAAACATCACAAAAATTAAAAAACTCTTTTTCATAATCTATTTTATTTTTTCAAAAATATAAAATTTTTAAGTTAATCCAAACCTCATCTTTCCTAATGCGCCTCCAGCCAATTGTTCCCTACGCCTACTTCGACGATTAGAGGAACTTTTGTCTTCACTGCAGATTCCATTTTCTCTTTTATCAGGACTTTTATCGGTTCTATTTCTTCCTCTGGCACCTCGAACAAGAGTTCATCATGAACCTGCAAGAGCATTTTTGTTTTAAAACCTCCTTCGGACAAGGCTTTGTCTATGTCTATCATCGCTATTTTTATAACATCGGCTGCACTCCCTTGGATAGGCGCATTTACGGCGTTTCTCTCGGCGTGTCCTCTCACCACGAAATTATTAGAATTAATGTCCTTCAAGTGTCTTTTTCTTCCCAAAATAGTCTCCACAAAGCCGTTTTTTCGTGCTTTTTCCACCTGCTCGGTCATGAAGATTTTTAGTTTCGGATAGTTTTCGTAGTAGGAATCTATCATCTGTTTCGCCTCCGTTCGCGAAAGTCCTGTCTGCTCCGCCAATGCAAAAGCTCCCTGCCCATAGATAATCCCGAAATTCACCGTTTTGGCTTGGCTTCGCTGGGTTTTATCTACTTGTTCAAGTGGAATTTTGAACAATTTAGAAGCCGTAGAAGCGTGGATATCTTCGCCATTTTGGAAGGCTTTTATCATATTATCCTCGCCAGAAAGTTCAGCGATCAGCCTCAGCTCTATCTGCGAATAATCGGCTGAAATTATTTTCTTGCCTTCCTCCGCCACGAAAGCTCCACGAATCTGCTGTCCTCTGGCTGTTCTGATAGGGATATTCTGCAAGTTAGGATTTAGGCTGGAGAGCCTTCCTGTGGCCGCCGTAGTCTGCGAAAAAGTGGTATGCACCCTATTATCCTTTGGTTCTATTTCAGATGGAAGCGCATCTACATAGGTTGATTTTAGTTTTTGGTAAGTTCGGTATTTTAGAATGTGCTGAATAATCTCGTGTTTATAAGCAAGTTTCTGCAAAACCTCCTCCGATGTGGAATACTGCCCTGTTTTGGTTTTTTTCGCCTTTGGGTCTAATTTTAATTTTTCAAAAAGAATTTCGCCTAACTGCTTGGGAGAGTTCATATTAAACTCCTCACCAGAAAGTTCAAAAATCTTCTGTTCCAGCTCTCTAAGGTCGTTTTCTAAATCTACACTTTCCCTAGAAAGCCAGTTGGTATCGAGCGAAATACCTGTCAGCTCCATCTTTGCAAGGATTTTCATCAACGGCATTTCTACTTTATGGAATAGTTCTTCCAGATTTTCCTTTTTCAGCTGTGGAGAAAAAACCTCATAAAGCTGGAAAGTAACATCGGCATCCTCCGCCGCATAATTGGTCTGAGTTTCAAGACTGACTTCTCTCAGCGTTTTTTGGTTTTTGCCTTTTTTGCCAATCAAACTTTCTATGGAAATAGGCTGATATTTTAGATAAATTTCTGATAAATAGTCCATCCCGTGCCTTCCGTCTGGGTTCAGTAGATAGTGAGCAATCATCGTATCAAAAAGCGTTCCTCTAATCTCCACATTATACTGCGCAAGGATTTTATAATCAAATTTAAAATTGTGTGCTTTCTTCAGAATTTCTTCACTCTCAAAAAACGGCTTGAAAATATCCAGCACCGCGAGGGCTTCCTCTCTATTTTCGGGAATGGGAACATAATACGCCAAGCCTTTTCGGTAAGAAAAACTCATTCCGATAAGTTCCGCCTCAAATTCATTGAGCGAAGTCGTTTCCGTATCAAAACAAACTGCCTTTTGTCCCAATAAATTTTGCACCAATATTCTCTGAGCCTTCTCATTATCAATAAATTGATAAAGATGATCCGTGTTTTCTATCCCTGCATAAGAGGAAAACAGAGATGCCTCCTGTGAATCCTCATAATTAGCAAAAAGATCCAGCTGAACGGCCTCCTGACCAGCATTTTTTGTCTTTGTAGCAGCTTTTTCTGTTTCTGATGCTTGGCTTTCCGCTTCAGAATGGAAAATTCTATACAGATTTTCGTACAATCGTTTGAATTCTATTTCATCAAATATCTCTTTCAACTTCGGAAAATCAGGCTTTTCTAAATGATATTTCTCGTGTTCAAACTCCACTGGAACATCTGTAAGAATGGTCGCCAGTTTCTTTGATAAAAGTCCTCTCTCTGCCGAATTTTCTACCTTTTCGCGGAGTTTTCCTGTGAGTTTATCGGTATTCGCCAAGAGAGTTTCCATAGAACCAAACTCTTGGAGGAATTTCTTCGCGGTCTTCTCTCCTACGCCTTCCAGCCCAGGGATATTATCCACTGCATCGCCCATTATTCCAAGGAAATCTATCACTTGTTTAGGGTCTTGTATTTCGTATTTTTCTAAAACTTCTGGAATTCCTAAAATCTCCACACCGCCACCTTTACTGGCTGGTTTGTAAATTTTAATATTCTCGGTAACGAGCTGCGCAAAATCCTTATCAGGCGTGACCATAAA
>JABCOA020000053.1 GCA_013333875.2 Flavobacteriaceae bacterium
CTCGCCATTCTTCGGGAAAGATGGTAAGTATGTGACTTCTAACCACTTGAAAGAGAGATTAGAAAAAGAATTAGAGAAAAACTTGGCTCTTCGTGTTCAAGGGACTGATGATGCGAATACTTTCTTGGTGTTCGGTCGTGGGATTGTTCACCTTTCAGTTTTGATAGATACGATGAGAAGAGAGGGATATGAAATGACCATCGGGCAGCCGCAGGTTATCCTAAAAGATATTGACGGAGAGAAATGTGAGCCGTATGAATCTTTGGTGGTGGATGTTCCAGAGGAATTTGCATCCAAAGTTATCGACCTAGCAACTCAGAGAAAAGGAGATTTGCACATTATGGAAACCAAAGGAGAAATGCAGCATTTAGAGTTTGAAATTCCTTCCAGAGGGCTTATAGGGCTTCGTTCCCAAATGCTTACGGCAACGGCAGGAGAGGCTATTATGGCGCATAGATTTGTGGATTATAAGCCTTTCAAAGGTGCAATAGCCGGTAGAAACAATGGAGTTTTAATCTCTAAAAACCAAGGTCAAACTACAGCGTATTCCATTGAAAAACTGCAAGATAGAGGTAAGTTCTTCGTAGACCCAGGAGAGGAAGTATATGCAGGTATGATTGTGGGAGAACAGAACAAACCTGGGGATTTAGTAGTAAATATAGTGGAAGGAAAACAGCTGAACAACATGCGTGCAGCTGGTAAGGATAAAGATGGAAGCATCGCTCCGAAAATCCTTTTCTCACTAGAAGAATGTATGGAATACATCCAGCATGATGAATGTATAGAGGTGACTCCTAACTTCATCAGAATGCGTAAAAAACTTTTATCTGAAGAAGACAGAAAAAGAGCAGAAAGAAGTGCTAAAACAGAATAACAATAAAATCCTCCAAATTTGGGGGATTTTTATTATATTTGTGCTAAACATATTTAGACTATGCAAAACAAAAAAAATGCATTTATAGGCGTTATCATAGGATGTTCAGCAGTGGCAGCTGTATTTTTAATGATGAACGGCTGCTCCCGCGTAGAACCCAACTATGAAGGTGTCCTGATGGAAAATTACGGAAGAAACGGAAAAGAAGATTTTTCAACCGTTTCTGGGCGACAATGGACATTCTTCCCAGGAGTGGAACTCTACCAAGTACCAATGTTTGAGACCAGTGGAGACCCACAAGCGGTGCAGGTTTCTGCAAAGGACGCGGGCGTTTTCACAGTAGATCCTTCCTACCAGTATCAGCCTATTAGGGGCAAAGGAGTGGATATCGTATTCAATTACAAGCATTTAGGGATAAACCAGCCAGAAGTAATGATGGATAATGTAGAAAACTCTATCCTGAATAAACTGGTAACCAATGCCTACCGAGAAGAAGCCAGAAATTATACCACAGACAGCCTGATGAATAACCTCAATACATTTGAAAGACAAGTAGAAACTAGGCTTAAAAAAGATTTTGAAAATAAATTTTTTCAATTAAACAATTTGACTTCTGGGCTTAAACCTCCTGCTTCTATGGCAAAGGCTATCGAACTGAGAAACAATGCAATACAACAAGCAGAACAAGTAAAAAATGAACTCCAAGTTTCTAAAATGAATCTTGAAAAAGCCAAAATCGATGCCGAAGCCAATCGTGTAAGAGCCGAAGGACTTGACAACAAGATTTTACAAGAAAAATGGATAGAAGCCATAAGAAATACCAATAATAAAGTAATCATAACCGATGGTAAAACACCTGTAATACTACAATAATGAAACACAAAATACTTTACATCTTACTATTCATCGTAGGAAATGGAGTTCTTATTTACATAGATAGATTATGTTTCCAGAATCAGCCTGTATGGGGCTTCACGGCCATATTTTTCCATTTAATTTTGCTGATAAATTTCCCTTATAATAAGTTAAAATAAACAAAAAAACTCCCAATTTTAGGGAGTTTTTTTTATAGTTTAATAGAATTTAACCTTAGTGAATTGGCTATCACCGAAACAGAGCTGAAACTCATCGCTGCTGCTGCAAGCATAGGAGAGAGCAAGATCCCAAAAATAGGGTAGAGCAACCCAGCAGCCACAGGTATTCCCAGCGTGTTATAAATAAACGCAAAGAACAGATTTTCTTTGATGTTTCTCATCATCTTTTCGGAAAGGATTTTGGCTTTTACTATTCCATAGATATCGCCTTTCAGCAGGGAGATTTCTGCGCTGTCTATGGCGACATCTGTCCCTGTTCCCATCGCTATTCCTATATCAGCCTGTGCAAGGGCAGGGGCATCATTGATACCGTCGCCGGTCATAGCTACTATTTTTCCTTGTTTTTGTAAATCTTTGATTTTGTTGATTTTATCTTCTGGAAGGCAGTTGGATTGATAATTTTTTATTCCTAATTCATTTGCCACAGCACGAGCCGTAGCCTCGTTATCTCCTGTAAGCATGATGATTTCTATATTTTTGCTCTGCAAAAATTCTACTGCTTTTTTTGCGGTTGGTTTTAGTTTGTCAGTAAAACATAAAAATCCTATAACAACATTATTTTCAATAAGATATGAAATCGTAAAGGCCTTATTGCTAAGACTTGAGATTTTTTCTTTGATTTCGTCTGCTACATGGACAGCGTTTTCTGTGATGTATTTTTCATTTCCCAAAAAATATTTTTTACCGCCAATTATCCCTTCAATTCCTTTTCCAACCAAATTTTGGAAGTCTGAAACAGCCTCTATTTGTGAGCTGTCAGATTTAGATAAAATAGCTTTGGATAGGGGATGTTCGCTGTTTTTGTTTAATGATGCAGAAATATTGATGATTTGATTTTCTGTATAATTCTTCGCTGGGAAAACATACTCTAACGATGGTTTTCCTTCTGTGAGCGTTCCTGTTTTGTCTGTTATCAGAACATTTATTTTTTCCATTTGTTCCAGAGCTTCGGCGCTTTTAATCAAAATACCATTTTGAGCACCTTTACCGATGCCCACCACCACAGACATAGGCGTAGCAAGTCCCAAAGCGCATGGACAGGCGATGACCAGCACGGCCAGAGCATTCACAAAGGCATTGAAAAACCTCGGTTCGGCGCCAAAAATCCACCATAAAACAAAGGTAAGAACGGATATGAAAACCACCACAGGAACAAATACTTTGGAGACTTTGTCGGTTAGTTTTTGTATCGGTGCTTTGCTTCTGCTGGCATCATTTACCATTTTAATGATTTGAGCTAAAAGGGTTTCGCTTCCTACACGCTGGGATTCCATCAGGAAAGTTCCATTTCCATTGATAGTCCCTGAAATCACTTGATTATCAATGCTTTTTTCCACAGGAATAGGCTCACCTGTAATCATACTTTCGTCTATGGTAGAATATCCCTCTATGATGACTCCATCCACAGGGATTTTTTCTCCAGGTTTGACTCTCAGGATGTTACCAGCCTTTATTTCATCGATTTTAACGGTTTTTTCCTCGCCGTTTTCCCACAAATGAGCCTCAGAAGGGGAGAGGTTCATGAGTTTTCGGATGGCATTTCCTGTTTTTTGATGGGCTTTAGCTTCTAATAACTGCCCTAATAGCACCAAAGTGATAATCATACACACACTTTCAAAATAGATAGGCGGATGAGCATGATTAGGGAAAATATTAGGGAAAAATAAAGTAAGACAGCTCAAAACCAAAGCCGCGCCAGCACCTAAACCAATGAGACTGAACATGTTAAGATTCCAAGTTTTAAAGGAAACATAAGCCCTCTGAAAAAACATAAATCCAGCATAGACCACAGGAATAGTGAAAGCCGCCTGCAAATACAGCTGCGTATGGTGTGGAATCTTGTCTAGGGGAAGTCCCATCATTCCGCCCATTGCTAAGATAAATACAGGAATGGTAAAGGTGAGAGCGATATAGAATTTCTTTCGTAAATCTATATAGGTGGAGTTGTCTTCCTGTCCTTCGGCCACGATTTGAACTAAATCCATTCCACAGACTGGGCAGCCTGTATTTTTCGGGTAGGTTTTGTCGCCTTCGCAAAACATCGGGCAATAAAATTCACCGATTTTATCTAAATTAACCTTTTGATTTTCACCGTTTTTTGCTTTTTCTCTGATTTCCTCACGCTCTTCGATAGGCGCTAAATACATCCCACAAACAGGGCATTTCCCTTGTTTGAAGTAGAGTTTTTCACCTTCACATTCCATTGGACAGAAATACACACTGCTAGGCGAGATTTTGTCTTCTGGTTTGATGAATGTATAATCATGGTTATCAGGGTCTTTCAGAAAATAATGACCAATGGAACCAACGGCATCATTCAGCTGCTGGAGATTAATTTCGTTTTTGGAAGAAATTTTAACGCTGTTGGTTTTTAAATCTACCACAGCAGAGATATCTGGAAGGGAATTCAGCTTGTCGGAAATTTTCTTTTGACAGCTGCCACAGCTCATTCCCAATATATCAAATTGTTTTTCGTGCATATCATTAAATTTTGTAAAGTTAAAAAAAAGAGAATACAAAGTTAAGGATTTTATTCTTTTAATTCACGATTTAACATAATATAAATTATAGGAAAAATAATTTAAAGCTAATTTAGAGAGTTTTATCCTAATTTTCTATATTCGCCTCTAAACTCATTGTAATTTAAAAACTTTGTAATTATTAATACTTTATATTACCTTTTATGGTTTGCCCATTTATTATGATACAATAAGAATAAAAATAAATGAAATATGACAGATTTATAAAAATAAATTGAAGAATTAGATAAATTAAAAAAACGGTATGAATGATCATTATTAGGTGCTGATAGATAAACTAAGAATATCAGTAATATACACATAGAAACGATATGAAAACCATAATCTAAGTTTAAATAAGAAAAAACCATATTTATAATAAATTTAGTAATAATCATTATAGGAAGGAGCATAGTAATATAAATATAAGCTATTAAGGCACCTGCATGACCATTATTTTGATCTGCCGAAATAAGAGCATAAAAAATAAAAGAAATAAGGCAAAAAAGAATGTCATAAAGATATATGCTCCATTTTTTGTTAATAGATATTTTAAAAGTCCCATAAATAATGAAACAAAGTAAGACAAGGAGTATCATAAAAATTATTTTATAGTTATTTTAAAGCTTTTGTAATAAAAAACATCTTTGTTTATTTTGGAATTAAACCAATTATTCATTTTCTTCTATTTTATGTTTGTTTTTAATGTAAAATAGAATATGTAGAGGAAAAAAAGAGAGAAATAATAAAAATGAAACCTGTAAATTTTTAGAAGTATGACTACTCATACCAAAATAAGATAAAGATTCAAAAAAATATACTATGATAGGTGTCATCCAGTATAATATTTTTTTTCTTTTTTTTATAAATAAAAAAGGGATTATACTTAAATGTAAGACTAAAACATTTAGAAAAAAAAATAAATACACGATTACAGCACCGTGCCCATCTGCTAACGGGTAGTACTTGAAAATAGTGAATGTAATACATATGTTTATCACAAAAACAGTGATGTAATATGACCAACCAAAAATATAATAGGAACTGAAAATAATAGTAGCTATTATTGAGATGAAAATTATATCCATAAACAATATTTCATTTTGTTTTAAATTCTTACTCTACAACCACTTCATAATCAATCTCAAAAAACTCAAAACCTGTAATGCCGTTTTCTTCTATGGCTTGTTTTAGACGCTCTGAGCAGAGAATATCCCCTTGCCAAGTATCAACAATATCAAATTTATCTACTAAGACAGTTTTTCCCCACTCTATATTTTTTTTGGTTTCTTTCCAGATTTTATAGTCATACTCGTTATATTCTTCTGCGGTCTTAATTCCCAAAACTCTTTCATTATCTATAAAATACTCACTTTTTTCATAATTATAGTTGTCAAATCCATCTATCGGAAACTGAAAAATCCAGTATTTGAATTTTTCTCCTTTGTAGAGGAGCCGTGTTTCGTAGAAATGATATTTCGGAGCGATTTTGAATTTTTCTAAAATCGTTTTTAATTTATCTGAGATATACCAGCCAGGTATTTGACTTCCCTCTCCTATAAAATCGTGGACATCAAATAAAGCCCATTCCCAGTATTTTTCTTTATCAAAACTTTCTAAAATAAAATAATCAAAAATAGGAGCATTTTCAATAATTTCCCTTTTTCCTATTCTATCAAAATACTCTTTTTCAGGTACATTTTTACCTTCAGCACTACTTGCTATTCTCCCTAATTCTGGAAAATGAGATTTAATATCTATCTTATAATATTTCATAATCTAAAATTTTGTTATCTGATTTTACATCTAAAAAAACTCTCATTTTTTTGAAAAACGCTCCTAAAAAATATTTTTAGGAGCGTTTAGATTGGTTATTGTGACCGCAGAAGGATTCGAACCCTCACCGACGGAGCCGAAATCCGTAGTTCTATCCATTAAACTATGCAGCCAATGATGTAAAGCGCAAATTTAGTATTTTTTATGATTAAGTTCTATATTTTTCAAAGATTTTTTCTGTAATTTTGCTCCCATTTTCAACGAATTTTTGCTAATGAAACAGCTTTTTAAAAAGAAAAATTATTCCGATAACCAAGATACCAACAACCTTGTAAGAGTCCTAACGACGAGGGATATCGTGTTTTTTGGAATAGCAGCCATCATCGGTGCTGGGAGTTTCAGCAGTCTGGGAGAAGCCATTTATAAAGGTGGCCCTGGTGTCATTTTATTATACATCATCTGCGGTGTTTCGTGCTGTTTTACGGCTCTCTGCTATGCAGAGTTTGCCAGTAGAATTCCTACGGCAGGGAGTGCATATACCTATGCTTATGCTACTTTTGGGGAACTGGCAGCATGGATTATCGGCTGGATGCTCATTATGGAATATAGTTTTGGGAATATTTATGTGGCTTTTTCGTGGTCGGATTATTTCACTTCATTGCTTGATAATTTGGGACTGCACATACCCGAATACCTCTCGTGCAGCTATACTGAAGCCGAAAAAGCAGTGAAAAATGGCTCTCAAAATTTAGAGCTGATTTCCGCTTGGGAAAACGCTCCTCGCTTGGGTTCTTTGAGGGTAATTTTTGACCTCCCTGCCCTATTGATAAATGCCCTTATCACTTGGATTTGCTACATCGGCGTGAAGGAAAGTAAGAATTTTAATAATCTTTTTGTTTTAATCAAACTACTTGCGATAGTGCTGGTCATTGCCATTGGTGTTTTCTATATCAATGCTGATAACTGGATACCCATAGACACGGCAACAGGTGAAAAATCATTCCTTCCCAATGGTTTCAAAGGGATAATGTCTGCCATTAGTGGAGTTTTCTTTGCTTATATCGGTTTTGATGCGCTAAGTGTGCTTTCCGAAGAGACCAAAGACCCACAGAGAGACCTACCCAAAGGGATGATTATTTCTATATTTCTCTGCACGGCTATTTACATCGCACTTACTTTGACCCTTACAGGGCTGGTAGATTATAGAAAATTCGAAGGCATCGGAGACCCGCTTTCTTTTGTATTTAAGGCTGAAAATATCAATCTTCCACTGATGGAATTTATCATAGAAGTGGTTGCCATCGTGTCCATTACTACTGTTTTATTGGTTTTCCAAATGGGACAGCCGAGAATATGGTATGCCATGAGCCGTGATGGACTGATTCCGAAGAAATTTCAGCAGATTCACAAGAAAAACAGAACACCGTCATTTGCTACGGTGGTTACAGGATTTGTCGTAGGTGTCCCTATCCTATTTACGGACAAATCTTTCATACTAGATTTCACGAGTATAGGGACTATTTTTGCCTTCGTTTTGGTGTGTGGCGGAGTTTTACTACTCCCACCAAAAGAGAAAGTAAAAGGGCATTTTCACCTTCCTTATATCAATGGACAATGGATTTTTCCGCTACTGTTCATCGGAGGTGTTTCTTTTATTTATCTTTTGTATCCTTCGTTTTTTGAAAACTTGATGGATTTCAGCGATGAAAAAGAGGGAGAATTTAGATTTGCTATTTTTGTTTATATTTTGCTGAATATAGGGCTTTCTGTTTTGGCCTTTGTCAAAAAATTATCCTTGATTCCACTTCTTGGGCTGAGTTCCTGCCTTTATCTTATGACAGGAATGAGCATAGAAAACTGGTTTTGGTTTGGGATTTGGTCTGCTGTGGGAGTTTGTATTTACTTTGCTTATGGCTACCGACACAGCAACCTTCATGATAAACAAAAAACTCACTAAAAAGTGAGTTTTTTATTTATGAAATGATATCAAATTTCGTGTATTCTGCTAATTTTTTAGGGATTTTTATTCCATCAGCAGTTTGGTTGTTTTCCAATAGAGCCGCCATAATTCTCGGTAAAGCCATCGCAGAGCCGTTCAGCGTATGCACCAGCTGAGTTTTTCCATCGGCTTTGTATCGGCATTTTAGTCTATTGGCTTGGAAAGTCTCAAAATTAGACACCGAAGAAACCTCCAGCCATTTTTCCTGAGCCGCACTCCACACCTCAAAATCATAAGTCAGCGCAGAAGTAAAGCCCATATCTCCACCGCACAGTCTCAAAATTCTAAATGGAAGTTCTAGGTCTGTCAGCAGTCCTTTCACATGCTCCACCATTTCTTCTAGGGCTTCATAAGAATTTTCTGGTTTTTCTATTCTTACAATTTCTACTTTTTCAAACTGGTGTAGTCTGTTCAGTCCTCTTACATGCGCTCCGTAAGACCCAGCCTCTCTTCTATAACATTGAGAAAAAGCCGTGTTTTTAACAGGCAATTCTTTTTCCTCTAAAATCACATCTCTGTAAATGTTGGTCACAGGAACTTCCGCCGTAGGAATCAGATACAGATTATCTTCATTCACGAAATACATTTGTCCCTCTTTATCAGGCAGTTGTCCCGTTCCATACCCGCTGGCTTCGTTCACCACATGAGGCGGATTTACTTCCATATATCCTGCTTCTGTGTTTCTGTCCAAGAAAAACTGAACCAAACTTCTCTGTAATTTAGCTCCCTTGCCTAAATAAACTGGGAAACCAGCTCCTGCGATTTTCACACCCAGCTCGAAGTTGATAAGATTATATTTAGATGCCAGTTCCCAGTGAGGAATCGCGCCTTCGCCAAGACCTTTCACATCGTGAGACTGATAAATATTTTCATTATCGTCCGCAGAAACACCTGCTTTCACAGATTCATGCGGAATATTTGGAATAAGATACAGAATTTCTGTAAGTTTCTCTTCTATTTCGTTTAGTTTCTGCTGAAGGTCTTTACTTGCCTCTTTATACTGAGCAGTTTTTTGCTTTGCATTTTCTGCCTCTTCCTTTTTTCCTTCCTTCATCAAAAGCCCTATTTCCTTAGAAATTTTGTTAATTTCAGCCAGCTGGGAGTCCATATCAAACTGAACTTTTTTTCTTTCGTCATCCAGCGAAATGGCATTATCTACCAGCTCTAAATCTTTGAAATTTCTCTTTTTAAGCCCTTCTAAAACTCTATCTCTATGTTCTTTTAAAAAATTAACTTGTAACATTTTTAAGAAAATTTAAATTTTTCACAAATGTAAGCATTATTGATTAAAAATCCGCTTAATTAGAATATTTTTCAGATTTTGAATTTTTATCAGAAATATCTTTCTCTTCTAACCATATAGACTCATCATAAGTAGTTATTTCTCCTGTATTGGCATTTATCCAAACACCAAAAACAGCCACTTTTTTCTCAATCAAATTATGAAAAGAATATACATAATGATCATCAATAATTAGGGTTGGAGAAAAAAAAGTTTCATCATAATTCAAATCCTTAATTTTTTTTCTATCATATAAATATTTGACATATAGGTCATTAGCTTCTTTGACACTAATTTTATATTTCTTTTCTTGAACAATTTCCATAGAATATGGAAAAACTTCATGATTTTTTAAATAATTCTCACTTGGATTACAACTCAATAACAATGTAATAAGTGGTATTTTAATAATTATTTTTTGCATTTTTTATATTTTTAATACTTTCTCCAAAATCTATTTTTTGTATTCAGAAACAGGAATAATTTCTCCAGAAACAGGGTCTAAAATACGAACATCCTCTTTGTTTTCTTTATTCACATAAAAAATATGATAAGTTTCAAAACGAACAGCCGAGTTGTAGCCCACCGTTATCTGATAAAACGGCTTTTTCTCGATAAGATCTTCTTCTGTAATAAACGAAATTCCATGCTTTCCATTAGTTATTTTATAGATATGTTTAGATGCCTCCTGCACCATCGGCAGGACTAAAACTTGGGCTTCAGCCTCTTCCTGTGTATATTTTTTGGCTGGCTGATGACACGAGAAAACAAGAAATGCAAGGACTAAAAAAATACTTTTTTTCATTTTTATTTTTGATTAATATTCATTAAAATACTTTTGAATCTGCTTCCAGTCTTTGGTTTTGGTAAGTGCCAGCATGAGCAGAACTCTGGATTTCTGCGGATTGAGCGATTGCGAAGCCACAAAGTGATATTTCGCATCCTCCACTTCTGCATCTGATGTCGTAGCGCCTGTGGGAACCCGCGAAGAACGGACAATCTGAATGCCCTGTTTTTGAGCTTTTACAGCCAAATCAAAATTAGAATGATACAAATTCCCATTCCCTACACCAGCATAAATAATTCCGTCATATTTCGCTTCAATAAAGGCTTTCATCGGAAGTTCCGAAGCATTGGCATAGCCATAGACTATCCCTACTTTCGGCAGGGAAGTCAGCGATGCCACATCAAAAACTGATTTTGTAGTATGAAGATTTTGAGGCGTTTTATTGAAATAAACTTTCCCATTATGAATATAGCCTATTTTCCCAGAATTCGCTCCTATAAAGGTTTCCACAGCGGTCGTATGGTGTTTTATCACATCTTTCGCATCTAGAATATTTTCATTCATCACTACGACTACACCTTTATTTCCTGTGTTTTTATCAGATGCCACGACCACAGCATTATACAAATTAAGCGGTCCGTCTGCACTGATTCCTGTGGAAGGGCGCATAGCACCTACCATTACTACTGGTTTTGAGCTATGAACTGTAAGATTCAGGAAATAAGCCGTTTCCTCCATCGTGTCTGTTCCGTGAGTAACCACTACTCCATCATAACCCTCCTTATTTAGGATTTCGTTTATTCTTTTTGCTAATTTGAGCCAAATCTCATCATTCATATCCTGAGAGCCTATTTTCACTAACTGCTCGCCGCTTACTTGGGCTACTTGGTGAATTTCTGGAACAGCCTGTAATAGTTCATCAATTCCCTTTTCTCCTGCTTTGTAACTGCTTTCGGTAGAGGATTTGCTCACTCCTGCGATGGTTCCGCCTGTGGCTATAATTCTGATTTTTGGTTTTTGTGCAAAAAGCACCGCTGAAATTTGAAGAATAAAAATTAAAATTAATTTAGTATTTAGTTTCATGAAAAGTTTGATTTAATTGGGTAAATCTAATCAATATTTTTAATTCTAAAAATAGATTTTAACCTTTTCAAATATTTTTTAATACTTTTGCTTCTTAATCATTTTTTAAAAATGCTGAATTCTAAAAAATTATTGCTTACAGGCGCTCTATTTATGGGGCTATCCTCTTATGCACAAGAAGACGAAGACAATACAGATGGTTCTAAAAAAATAGAAGCCGTAGTCATCTCTAAAAAGAAGAAAAAGTATAAAAATCCAGCTCATGAGATTTTAGCAAAATTAGTTGCAAAAAAACACATCAACAATCCTGACAACCTAAAATCATACTTTTCTGAAAATCAGTCTCGTATGGAGATAGCATTCAGCAGTCTTGGGGATAAGTTTCAGAATACGAAGATCTACAAGGATTTGAAAAAGGTGATGGAAGACTCCAAAGACAGCCTGGGGAATGATGTGGCGCTTCCTATTTTTATTACAGAAAATATCTCGGATTTTTATTATCAAAAAAGCCCTGAAAAGCGCGCCGAAATCATCAAAAAAACTAAAGTAGACGGAGTCGGAATAGAGGACAATGCGATGTTTTCTCAGCTGATGAGTTCTACTTTTATCAAATATAATTTCTACAATAATTATATTCATATTTTAGACAAAAACTTCATTTCGCCACTGAATGATAATTTCACTTCAAACTATGATTTTGAGCTGGTGGACAGAGATTTTCAAGTGAATGAAAATGGATATTATAAAATCAACTTTAAACCTAAAAGAGCCTCAGATTTGGCTTTTGAAGGGACTTTATTGATTTCGCACAGCAACTATTCACTTTTCAGAATTACAGCGAAAATAGGTTCTGCGGCGAACCTGAACTTTATCAACAACATTGTAGTAGACCAAGAGCTTGAAGAAGTGGGCGATTCTGAAATACACATGCCTGTAAAGTCCCTCGTTACGCTGGAAACCGCGAAACTGGGCAAAAACGGAATGGCTGGGATTTTAAAATATCATGTTTCGAGCAAAAAAATAAAAATCAACCAAGATTTTGACCAAAAAATATTCAGCAAACCCATCACTGTTCTTCCAAATGCAAACGAAAAAGATGAGCAGTACTGGGAAAAGAACAGACACGAACCGATAACAGAAAGAGAACAAAAAGTCTATGCAATGATAGATGAAGTCAAAAATCTCCCTTCGGTGAAGTCTTATATAGATGTTTTGGAAATTATCCTGAGAGGCTATTATGAAGCAGGAAAAGTGGATTTAGGCCCAATACTCTACACGGCTGGATATAACGATGTGGAAGGATTTAGACTGAGAGCAGGATTTAGAACTAATCATAAATTCAGTAAAAAATGGATTTTCAGCGGATATTTGTCTTATGGATTCAAGGACAGAGAGTTCAAATACGGCGGTGGGATAGATTACATTATTTCACGAGACCCATGGACACAGGTGGGAATTTCCGCGCTGCATGATTTAGACCAAGTAGCGCTGCAGTATGGTAACTTTTTACTGAAGAACAAAAATGCGATTTTTGATGCGTTTTCTAAAAATGGTGATATGCTGATAAGAAAACCTTTCTGGAAGAATAATTATGAAATCTATTTTCAGAGGGATTTTGTAAACTCTATCACTCAGAGGTTTACCCTTAGACATTCTACATTTGACCCATTGTTTGATTCGTCTTATATCAATTACACAGATGAGCATGGGAATGTTTTTAATAATTTCAAAACCACTGAAATGATTTCTGAAACTCAGTGGAAAATGGGAAGAAAAGCCCTGCAGTCCGATAAAAACAAGCAGGTAATAATGAATAACAACTTTACTCCTACGGTTACTTTCAGGTTTACACATGCCTTTAAGGGAATTATGGGAAGTAATTTTGAATACAATAAAATTTATCTCAATGTCCAGCAAAAAATCCCTATGGGTATTTTAGGACAGGGGAACTATTCCCTGACAGCGGGGATTATCCCAGACCGAGTTCCTTTTCCTCTTTTAGAGAACCATTTAGGAAATGAGTTTGTTTTTTACAACAGAAATTCATTTAACATGATGCGTTTCTTTGAATTTACAAGTAACAGATTTGTTTCTCTACAATATACCCAATACTTGGAAGGTCTGATTACCAATAGGTTGCCTTTAATTAAAAAATTAAATTGGAGAAACCACCTGACTTTCAATTATTTAATAGGAGACTTGGAGGAAAGATTCAACGCAAATGGAGCGTTAAACGGCCTAAATGGAAAGCCTTACATAGAGGTTGGCTATGGTTTTTCTAATATTTTTAGGTTTTTACGAGTGGATTTTGTGCATAGACTTACTCATTTGAACAACACCAGCTCCGTTTTTGAAACCAATCCGCCTAAATTTAGCATCAAAGTTTCAGCTCAAATAAGATTATAATTTAGAAAAATGCAAAAATACATTGAACTTAATATAAAAATAGAACCGCTCCAGCCGTGGAACGAAATCCTAATGGCAGAGCTGATAAACATTGGTTTTGACAGCTTTACGGAAGAAAATGACGGCATTCTAGCGTATGTTCCAGAGGATTCTTTCAGCGAAGAGAAACTAAAAAACCTTTGGCTGCTGAGCCACGATGAGGTTAAGATTTCCTACACCATTCAGGAAATGCCTAATATCAACTGGAATGAGGAATGGGAAAAGAATTTTTCGCCCATAAATGTGGAAAACAAAGTCCTTATCCGCGCGGAATTTCACGAAAGCCAAAACACGCCGTATGAAATCATCATTCAGCCCAAAATGTCCTTCGGAACGGGGCATCACGCCACTACTTACCTGATGATTCAGCAGATGCTGGATATGGATTTCGGTGGAAAAAAAGTGCTGGATATCGGCTGTGGGACTTCTATTTTAGCGATTTTTTCAAAACTGAAAGGCGCAGAGGATGTTTTAGCCATTGACATTGATGAATGGGCTGTGGAAAACTCCAAAGAAAATGCGGAAAGAAACCAAATGAATTTCCGAATAGAACAAGGAACAGCGGAAAATCTTGGAAAGGAAAATTTTGATATTATTTTAGCGAACATTAACCGAAATATTTTGATTTCAGACATTCCTACTTATGTTTCAGTTTTGAATAGCGGCGGAAAACTCCTGCTTTCGGGGCTTTGCTTCTTTGATGTCAATGATATTTTGGAAGTCTGCACAAAGCATGATTTAGTTCTAAAAAACCAAGTCCAAAGAGAAGAATGGGTAAGCCTTCTTTTAGAAAAACCTTAATCCAAATAAAATGCAAACAGTCTTATTACCAATATTTTACCTCCCTCCTATTTCTTGGTTTTCTGAGTTCTGTAATTCGGAAAATCAAATTATTTTGGAGCAGGAGGAACACTTCCCAAAGCAGACTTATCGAAATAGAGCCTGTATTTTTGGGGCAAATGGAAAACTGCCTTTAATCATCCCAATAAACCACAACGGGAAAAGGGCTTTCCGAGACATAGAAATATCATATTCAGAAAGATGGCAAGCACTCCACTGGAAATCAATAAAAACGGCTTATCAGTCTTCTCCTTACTTTGAATTTTATGAAGACCAGCTGAGCAAAGTTTATGAAAATCAACC
>JABCOA020000054.1 GCA_013333875.2 Flavobacteriaceae bacterium
AGTTTTTCCTGCTCTTCTATGGATTTCAGAACGCTTTCTTTTCTCTTTTGGATTTCATCAAAATTTTTGCTAAGTTTCTGAATCTGTTCTATTTCCACCTCGCCGAGGTTTCCTGTTTTATCTTTTCTGTATCGCGCAATAAAGGGAATGGTGCAGTCCTCCGAAAGCAGCTGCAAAACAGCGTTTATCTGTTTTTCTTGAATTGAAATATTCTGCTGAATGAATTGTATTTTGTTCATTGTTTTGTTTGATAAATAATCCGCAAAATAAACAAACTTTAATTTAAAATGTCTAATGTTTTTTAATTATCTTTGTCAGTCTTAATAAAACATAATATGAATCATCAACTAAAAATATTCAATTCCTTAAAAGGAGAAAAAGAAATTTTTGTGCCTTTGCATGAGAATAATGTAGGAATGTATGTCTGCGGCCCTACGGTGTACAGCAATGTGCATTTGGGAAATGTGCGTACCTTTATGTCGTTTGATTTTGTGTATCGTACGCTGAAATTCTTGGGCTACAAAGTGCGCTATGTCCGTAACATTACCGATGCGGGACACCTTACCGATGACGGCGATGTGAACAATGACCGTTTTGTTAAACAATCCCGATTAGAAAAGCTGGAACCTATGGAAATCGTACAAAAATACACGGTTGATTTCCATAAAGTTTTGGATATATTCAATCTTCTTCCGCCAACTATAGAACCTACTGCGACAGGGCATATTTTGGAACAAATCCAGCTTACAGAAAAACTCTTGAACGATGGTTTTGCCTATGAGAGCAATGGTTCTGTGTATTTCGATGTGCTGGAATACAACAAACGCGGACTGAACTACGGTGAACTCTCCAATAGAAATATAGAAGAGCTTTTTGCGAACACCCGCGACCTCGATGGGCAGGGCGAAAAACGCAATCCTCAGGACTTTGCACTGTGGAAAAAAGCTTCACCAGCTCACATTATGCGCTGGGCTTCTCCTTGGGGCGATGGTTTCCCTGGCTGGCACCTCGAATGTACAGTAATGAGCACCAAATACCTTGGTAATCAGTTTGATATCCACGGAGGTGGTATGGACTTGAAGTTCCCTCACCACGAATGCGAAATTGCACAAGGTAAAGCAGGACACGGCGAAAGCCCAGTTCGCTACTGGATGCACGCTAATATGCTGACAATGAACGGACAACGAATGAGCAAATCGACAGGAAACTACATTTTACCAATGCAGCTCATCAATGGTGATAACACATTCTTTGAGAAAGCTTTTGCGCCTGCAGTGATTCGTTTCTGCTTTATGCAAGCGCACTACCGCAGTGTACTTGACATCTCTAATGAAGCGATGCTCGCTGCCGAAAAAGGCTTTAACAGACTTATGGAAGCAATAAAAGCACTGAATGAAATCAATACCGAAATAGAGCATCCTACTGCGCTCCCTATATCTGAATGGAGAGAAAAGTGCTACAATGCGCTATTGGACGATTTTAATTCGCCTATACTTATCGCTCATCTTTTCGAGGCAGTGAAATGGATTTTCCAAGTGAAAAACGGAGAAGAAAAAATATCCATCGATGAACTTCACGAATTGAAAACACTGATGAACGCCTTTGTTTTCGATGTTTTGGGCTTACGAAACGAAGAGCAGGCAGCAGGAAATAATGACAAACTCGATGGTGTGGTTCAGCTCCTTATCAATATGAGAATGGAAGCTCGCGCCAGCAAAGACTGGGCGCTTTCGGACAAAATCCGAGATGAATTATCCGCAATCGGCATTCAGCTAAAAGACGGAAAAGAAGGAACTAGTTATGATTTACTCTAAAAACATACCATAAAAATTTATATAACGAAGCAGATAAGAATGAAATACTTAATCGGTTAGAAAATCTGAAAGTAGATGCTGTGCGTGAGTGGGGAAAGATGAACATTGTACAAATGTTAGCCCACTTGAATGTTTCCATAGAGACTCCTTTAGGGAAAAATTTTCCAAAAAGAATGTTCATTGGTAGGCTCATAGGAAAGTTGATGAAGAAAAAATTTCTGAATGACCAGCCTATGGCAAAAAATTCGCCTACTGATAAAATGTATATTATTACAGACATCTCTATTGAGGATTTTGAGAAAGAAAAGCAACGAGCAAAAGAGCTTATCACCCTTTTTTATAACAATGGAAAGGAAAAATGCAGTCAGCACCCCCATTCTTTCTTTGGAGAGCTTACACCTGATGAATGGGGAATCCTACAATGGAAACATTTTGACCATCATTTACGACAATTTGGGGCGTAACAAGATATTTCAAAGGGCAAATTTTGCCCTTTGATTTGTATTTTGGAAAAATTAAATCATTACAGTTATGTCGATGGAGCAAAAAGACAAAGAACAAATGGAGCAACTCATTACTCCAGAGGAGTATAATGAAAAACACGAGATTTTTTTTAATGATGATAAGGCAAAATCACAAATTTTAGCCACCGCTTTGCAGGTTTCACAAGAAGAATTTAAAGCAGTGCAGGATTGGTTTTTGCTGCTTTTACAAAAGCTTTGTAAGCTAGAATTCGATAATGGGCATATCATTATTGACGAGCTTACCATTTGTCTTGAAAAAACTTCTGCAAATTTAAGCCTCAACGCCAATAAACTCATCTTAGCTAAACTCATTTATTACAACAACATTATCCAAAGCGGGTATCTGCAATCATCGATTTTTGGGATTATAACGAAATTTTTAAATGACGAGATAGAGCAGCATATGGCTGGTGCAGACTTCACCTTTGAAGAATTTACAGCACTTAGCGAGTATTTAAAGCATAACTTTTATGTTTCTCCAAACGGCGACTTACTTGAAAACCTCATAAAAATAGAAAAACGAAATAAAATTTTTACTAAAGCAAATGATGAAGAAAAACTTGCTATTATAAAAAATTTACTCCAAATCATTGATGATACAGAGTTTCATCACGACATTGTTATCTTTAAAAAAATTTTAGATTTCATCAAGATTAGTGATGAAAAAACGATTTATTATGTTAAAAATTTTATTCCAAAAAATCAGCAAGGTTGCTATCTAATTACAAATAAAATTCTAAATTTAGCTCATTCCGAAGGTAAATTTGATTTATATGTAAAAACCCTAAAATGGTTGGATAGCGCGCGAGGAAAAGAACCTTCTAAGGGCTGGCTAACTAATTTCAATGAACTTAAAAATGAGCTAGGCAAGGAGATTCTGCAAGAGATAACAGATGAAATTTTAAAACTTGAATCACTTGCATATCACGACTTTGGCTCATATAGCTGGCCTGATGATGTTATGAAACGCTTCATAAAATCAGCTCAGTGGATAAAAGAACTACACTAATTAAAAAATATCACTAGTTATGTCCATAGAGCAAAAAGACAAAGAACAAATGGAGCAACTTATTGCTTCTGAAAAGTATCAGCAGATACTAGATAAGCTTTGCGATATTATAGATATGGTATTCGAGGAAGAAATG
>JABCOA020000055.1 GCA_013333875.2 Flavobacteriaceae bacterium
CGCAACAGAAACTATTTTCTTTGCTTTTTCAGGAGTGAGTTTTGATGCCGCTACAAAGGCAGAAGATGCCATACGAAATGGAGCAGCAGCTGTAATAGTTGAGAAAAAAGAATATGAAAATATAGATAAAAAAATATTTTATGTTCCTTCTACGCTAGATTTTCTACAACAGTTGGCTTTATTTCATCGTAGACAATTAAAAATTCCTATTATAGGACTTACGGGAAGTAACGGAAAAACCACTACAAAAGAATTAATTTCCTCTGTGTTGGCTAGAAAATACAAAACTCAATATACTTTTGGAAATTTAAATAATCATATAGGAGTTCCTCTTACATTGCTTTCCATAACAAAAGAACACGAAATTGCTGTGATAGAAATGGGAGCAAATCATCAAAAAGAGATAGAACTTCTCTGTTCATTAGCAGAACCAAATATAGGCTATATCACTAATTTTGGTAAAGCTCATTTAGAAGGTTTTGATGGTTTTGAAGGTGTAATAAAAGGAAAATCAGAACTTTATGAATATTTAAAACAGAACGACCAAACAATATTAGTAAATGAAGTTGATGAAATTCAGCGAGAAAAAACTAAAAATTATTCGAAAAAAATCACTTTTGGTTCAGGTGATTCTCAGTTTTATTTTGAAAAGTTTGTAGAAAATAATCTCGTTGGAATCATTTATAAAGGTCAAAAAATTCAGTCCAATCTTACGGGAGACTATAATTTTACTAATATTTGTGCAGCGGTAAGTTTAGGTTTGCATTTTGATATTGATTTTGAGGAAATTAAATCAGCAATAGAAAATTATAAACCTACCAATATGCGCTCACAAGTTGTTGAGAAAAATGGGAAAACATTAGTTTTAGATACTTATAATGCTAATCCCAGCAGTATGGCTTTGTCATTGAATAATTTTAGCCAATTTGCTGGTTCTAAGATAGTTATCATAGGAGATATGCTGGAACTGGGTGAGGAGAGTATCACAGAACATCAGAAGATATGGGAGCTTGCTCAGTCCTTGAATTTAGATGAAATCATAACCGTGGGCAGTATTTTTAAGCAGGTGAACCCTTCTGAAAAATCATTTAAAAATACCGATGAACTTATAGAATATTTAAAGCGAAATCCTATCAAGAATAAAAATATTCTACTAAAAGGTTCCAGAGGAATTGCATTAGAAAAAGTAATAGAGTTTTTATAAAAAACAAAGGTTATTCTTTTTTGAATAACCTTTGTTTTTTATTTTCTAAACCAACTGCATCAGTAAATCGGTTTCTGTTTTTTCTACTTTTACGATGTTGCTTTTCGTAAGGTTTTTGGTTGCTTTATCCCATTTTTTACCAGATAGTTGGGATTTTTCTTTAACCTCAGAAAGTGACATCGCTTCACCAGATTTTAAGATTTCTAAAATCAATTTTTCATCATCTCCAAATTCTATTGCAGGCATTTTCTTCTCTGGTCTCATCTGAGGGAAAAACAGCACTTCTTGGATAGATGCATTATTTGTAAGGAACATCATCAGTCTGTCCATACCTATTCCTAAACCAGCTGTTGGAGGCATTCCGTATTCCAAAGCACGAAGGAAGTCTTGGTCTATGAACATCGCTTCATCATCTCCTTTTTCGGAAAGTTTCATTTGTTCCTCAAATCTTTCGCGCTGGTCTATTGGGTCATTTAGTTCGGAATAAGAATTTGCAATTTCCTTACCGCAGACCATCAGCTCAAATCTTTCGGTCAAACCTTCTTTATCTCTGTGTTTTTTAGTCAAAGGCGACATTTCTATTGGATAATCCGTAATGAAAGTAGGCTGGATAAAGTTACCCTCGCATTTTTCTCCAAATATTTCATCTATCAGTTTTCCTTTACCCATTGTCTCATCTACATTTATACCAATGGATTTCGCGAATGTTCTAAGTTCTTCTTCGCTCTTGCCAGTGATATCGTATCCTGTAAATTTCTTGATGGCATCTGTCATAGAAATTCTTTCGTAAGGAGCTTTCCAGTCTATTTCGTGTTCTCCGAAAACTGCTTTAGTTGTTCCATTTACAGCTTTGGCACAATGCTCCAAAAGTCTTTCGGTGAAGTCCATCATCCAGTTGTAATCCTTGTATGCTACATAGATTTCCATTGCCGTAAATTCAGGGTTGTGGGTTCTGTCCATCCCTTCATTACGGAAGTTTTTAGAAAACTCATATACACCATCAAAACCACCTACAATCAGCCTTTTTAGATACAATTCGTTGGCGATTCTAAGGTATAATGGAATATCCAAAGCATTATGATGAGTGATAAATGGTCGCGCAGCAGCTCCTCCAGGGATAGACTGTAGAATAGGTGTTTCTACCTCAAAATATCCAGCATCATTAAAGAACTGACGCATTGCATTGAATAGTTTAGTTCTCTTTACGAAAACCTCCTTTACCTCTGGATTTACTACTAAATCCACATATCTCTGGCGGTAACGGAGTTCAGGGTCGTTGAAAGCGTCATGAACAACGCCATTTTCATCTATTTTAGCAAAAGGCAGCGGTCGGAGAGTTTTAGTCAAAAGAGTGAAATTTTTCACCATTACTGTCATTTCTCCTACCTGAGTTTTGAACAATTCTCCCTCTACACCGATGATATCACCGATGTCCAAAAGGTGCTTATAAACTTCATTATAAAGTTCTTTATCATCAGTAGGGCAGATTTCATCTCTGTTGAAATAAACCTGAATACGCCCAGACGAGTCCTGTAATTCCGCAAAAGAAGCCTTTCCTTGTATTCTTCTAGAAATAAGTCTTCCTGCTATTTTTACCTTTTTTCCTTCTTCAAAACCTTCTTTTATAGACTGTGCAGAGTCTGTAATAGTATATTCGTCTGCTGGGAATGCATTGATTCCCATTTGGGTAAGTTTTTCTAACTTCTCTCGGCGTATGATTTCTTGTTCTGATAATGACATTTTCAATCTTATTTAATTAAACTGCAAAAGTAAATAAATTTTACTTAAGAATGATATTTAATCTTAGCTATAATAACAAAAAAACCTCTTCATCAAATGAAGAGGGTGCGATCCGGACGGGACTCGAACCCGCGACCTCCGCCGTGACAGGGCGGCATTCTAACCAACTGAACTACCGGATCTA
>JABCOA020000056.1 GCA_013333875.2 Flavobacteriaceae bacterium
AAATAATTCACTATATTTGCCACGGCAAGTCCTACACAACCAGCTCCTGAAAATCCTCCAGGGTGGGAACGCAGCAAAGGTAATCGGTTGTAGCGGTGTGATGTAGGTAGCTTGCCTTTTTTTATTGGATAAATTTTGTTTCATATTTTTTAAAAGAATAAGGCTTCCCATTTTGGGAAGCCTTATTTATTAGCAATTAGATTATTTCACGACTTTCATTTCATCAATAAGCCATTTAGAATCAGCAAATTTATCAATGATGAAAAGGATGTATTTAGCATCCACCATGATATTTCGGCTGAAACGAGGGTCGTAGTTGATATCACTCATCGTACCTTCCCACTGGCGGTCAAAATTAAGCCCGATTAAATTCCCACGAGCATCCAGCGCTGGACTCCCTGAGTTTCCTCCCGTAGTGTGGTTTGTCGCTGTGAAAGCTAACGGAACTTTCCCTTCTTTGTTTTTGTAAATTCCATAGTCTTTTCGGTTGTAGAGGTCTATCAGTTTTTTAGGAACATCGAACTCGTAGTCGTTTGGAATATATTTCTCCATTACACCATCTAATGTAGTCTGATAATGGTATCTGACAGCATCGGCTGGTTCAGAGCCTCTCACCTTACCATAAGTCACCCTTAGAGTAGAGTTCGCATCTGGGAAGAATTTTCTCTCTTTGTCCGTATTCATCTGAGCTACCATGTATCTCTTCTGTAGAGCATCTATTTCAGCCTGATACTGAGTGTATTTCGGTTCTACTTTTTGAAGATATGTATCTCTGATTTCTTTATACAAACTGATTATCGGGTCGTTTTTCAATGCTTTGATAAGCTCTGCTGGATTGTCCAGAACCTTCTCTGTATCGGAAGAAATATTCAATCCATTAAGGTTTTTTCTACCTGTCAGAACAGAGTTTTTAGACCAATTTTCTACCAATTCTAAATTCTGATTCACATTTTTATACTTATCAAAACCAGAAGGCAGGTATGCCGCTGGAACTTTCTCTGCATAAAGAGCCAAAAGCTTAGCTGTTACCTTTGCATCTATCTCACCATCATAGTTTTTATAAAATCCTGCCAGTGCAGATGAAAACTTCTTAATGCCTGCTGGTGTGGTTTTTCCCTGCTCATAATGTTCCATAAATGCCAAAAATCTATTTGCAAGATTCAGCGTTTCAGCATTTCTAAGGAGTTCCGTAAAATAAGCATCACTAAGGGCAAATGGCGCCTGAGTGTTATACAAATGTTCAAATTCTGAAATCATTTTAGAAATTTCAGGATTTTTCTTCGCTAAAAAGACTTCATAGTCTTTCTTCTTCTGAACAGCGTTAGACTTTTTCAGTCCTGTAGTTTCGCCTATCCATTTTTTCCAATAATTAGCCACGGAAGCGTATTTAGATGCGTATTTTATCCTTGTAGCATCATCTACACGCATTTTTTCGTCTAATGTTTTCAGTGCTACATCTCTCACTGCTATTTTAGCTGGATTGGTATCGTTGATGATTTTTTCCACCGCTATAGACGGAAGATATTCATTGGTTCTACCAGGGAAACCAAACACAAAAGTAAAATCATTTTCCTTGATATCTTTGATGGAAATCGGCAGGAAATGTTTCGGTGTGTAAGGCACATTATCCTTGCTGTATTCGGCAGGTTTATTATTCTTGTCTGCATAAATTCTAAACAAAGCAAAATCTCCCGTATGACGAGGCCAAACCCAGTTGTCCGTATCAGAACCAAACTTACCGATGGACTGCGGCGGAGCGCCTACCAAACGCACATCTTTATATGTTTCTATGATGTAGGCATAGTATTTATTCCCTGCAAACATAGATTTTACAGTTACTCTTTGATAAGGTTCTATCTTGAACTGCTTAGTTACTTCTGCTATATTTTTAGCGATAACTGCCTCTGCTTCTCTATCTGTAAGCCCTTTGGTTCCGTTTAGAGCTTGGTCTGTAACTTCCTTAATATCAACGATAAAATCCGCCGTAGCACCTGGATTCGGAAGCTCTTCGCTCATGTTTTTAGCCCAGAAACCATTAGTTAAAAGGTCATTTCCTACTGATGAGTGGCTTTGGATATTATTATATCCACAGTGGTGATTGGTCAGAAGCAGTCCCTTTGGTGATATTACCTCGCTGGTACATCCTCCATTGAACTGAGCTACAGCATCTTTGATACTTGGTTTATTTGGATTAAAAATATCTTTGGCAGAGATTTTCATTCCTAATTTTTTCATTTCAGCCTCGTTTAATTCCGTAGGCATCCACATTCCTCCATACTGCTGGGAAAAAGCCATCACAGCAGGTAGCAAAGAAGCTATCAATAATATTTTTTTCATTTTAAAAATAAAGTTTATAATTTCTCTGGGTAAAATTACACTTTTTCTCATTAAAAACGAGAAAAGCACGAACAAATCGTGCTTTTAATTTTTATTTTCCTAAAAACTGCTGGCTGTTTTCCTTTTCATAATCCTGAATAATGTAGAAAAGACCTGTCACCATCTGCTCCGTAGCATACTGACTCAGAGAATTGCTGGTCGTACCACTACCCTCATTACCAAGGAGCGAGCCGAGCATAGAGTTCGCACTTGTTACATTATTGATGGCTCTCACTATCCCAAATTCATTTAGTTTTTCATCTACTTTTGGAGTAAATGCAGAGACCTACTTATTGTAAGTCTTTTCCCTCAAAATCTGTGTTGCTGTTCCAGCTTCTCCCTGCATGATACGAGCCACATCATCACTGGTAAGGCTATTCACGGCATCTACTAAAATAGGTTCTGCTATCGTAGCTGTAAAAGAGGCCGTTTCTGCTATATATTCTTTTTCTTTTTTAACCAAATCTGGAGAAATTTTTCCCAAAATACTATTCATTTTTTTCAAACCAGAAGGCATAGCACTGTCAATCAATGGACTCTGAAGAAATGCATTTTTATCCTTAAAGACCTTCATCCCTTTGGAAACTCCGCCCAATAAAACTCTTTTGATCACTGCTACTCCTATGGCTGATGTAGCTATCGCTGTACAGGACTGCACTGCCACCACTCCCACCGTTGCTGCTACCACCGAAGTGATTATTACTGTTTTTACTTTCATAAAATTACATTTAAATATTGAAAAATGACAAAATTCTTGCCAAAATTTTATTCTTTCAAAAAAAACCTTGCCACAAAATTATGGCAAGGTAAGTAAATTATTGAAATAATATGATATTTTTTGTTTTAGTTTTTAAGAAAATTCTCAATCAAAATAATAAGTAATATTCTCAAAAATCGTTTGTTGTAAGTTATTGGTAAGCAGTTTTCTATTATGACAAACTTTTTTAGAAAAACCAATGAACCGCCGTGAACCAATAACTGCCAACTAAACATATGCAAATGTAGCATTTTTATGCCGAAATATCAAGAAAAATATATGAAATCTCATTTCTATTTGTGTTTATTTCTTACCTTTGGAGGCTAATTTGGTTTTATGTTTATTAAGAATTTAACTCTTCAGAATTTCAAAAATCATTCATCTCGATTCATAGAATTTTCTCCTCAAATCAACTGTCTGGTGGGAGATAACGGCGTTGGAAAAACCAACATTCTGGATGCTCTGCATTATCTCTCTGTTGGGAAAAGTTTTTTAGGAAATTCTGACTTAAATAACATTACCGAAAATGAAGATTTTTTCTCGATAGAAGCGCTTATTTTCAATGAAAATAAAGAAGATATTCTGAAAATAATCCAAAACAAAGAGAGCAGAAAAACCATCAAAAAAAATGATAAAAACTACTCCAAAATAGCCGATCACATAGGATATCTGCCCTCTGTCATGATTTCTCCATATGACCAAAATCTCATTTCGGACAGCTCAGAAAGCAGAAGAAAATTTATGGATGCTATGATTTCTCAGACTGACCGTGAATATCTTTTCAGCCTTATTCATTATCAAAAAACGCTTCAGCAGAGAAATGCCCTTCTCAAAAATTTCCAAAAATCACGAACTTTCGATGCAGACAGTTTGGAAATTTACGAGGAACCTTTGATAAAATACGGTCAAATTATTTTTGAAAAAAGAAAGAAATTCATCCATGAAATCATTCCTATTTTACAGGAGTATTATGCTATAATTTCTAATCAAAAAGAAGAAGTTCTTATTTCATACCAGTCTGATTTAGAGCAAGATTTCAGAATTTTACTTGTAGAAAATTTAGAAAAAGACAGAATTCTGACTTACACTTCCAAAGGCATTCACAAAGATGACTTGCTATTCGAAATGAATGGACAACTAATAAAGAAAATAGGTTCACAAGGACAGCAAAAATCCTTTTTAATAGCCCTAAAACTATCTCAGATGAATTTACTGAAAAAACTCACTGGGAAAACTCCTATTTTGCTTCTTGATGATATTTTTGACAAATTAGATGATTCAAGAGTTCATCAACTAGTAAAACTTGTAAACAAAGAACATTTTGGGCAGATTTTCATCACAGACACTCACAAGGAACGCACTGAAAATGTAGTAAAAGATATCACTGAGGAAAGTAAAATTTTTGAAATTTAAATTGAAAATTATCAGACCTTAAAAACTTTTTTATACAATTTACCCAAAGGTTTTTCCAAATAGTTGTAACTAAACAGTCCAAAAAGAATAACAACTACCATCACAAGAAAAGGCCATATATAACTATCTGCTACATTTTCTTTTAGATATTTAACTGCAACCATACCTAAGTAATAATGTATCAGATACATAGAATATGATGCCACCCCTATCTTACAGAGCAGTGGATGCGCCATAAATTCCACTTTTTGTGGCGCATAAACAAATGCCATAAAAAAAGCAAAAACAATTACTGAAAATACGATAAGCGAAATATCAAATTTCTCTTTTGCAGTGTTAATTAAAAGCAAAAGCGCGATGTAATAAATATATTTTTTCTTGATTTTGTCTTTATTCAAAAGATATATAAAAACCCCTATCAAAAACCAGAAACTATTATCAAAAAACACAAGTGCCCTCCCATAAATCTTAAATAAATACGCCTGCTCTGCCGTTAATGAAAATATTGTCTGCAATACACCCTGCCCCGTAGAAGTATAAAATAACATATAAATAGGAATTATTGGAGCACAAATAATTACATAATATTTTATAAATTTTTCCTTATTTATAAAATATAAAAATCCTATCAATGAATAAAAACAGACTTCCGCCCAAAGCCTCCAAAAAGCTCCATCTACATGATAATATCTAACTCTACCAAAAAATACATTTATAAATGTAGGATCTATAAATGTATTTGCTATCAAATAATTAACAAATACTTTGGAAATTCCATATCCTTCTCCCGTATAGAAAAACCTAAAAAAAACAAAAATTATCGTAGAACAAATAAGCATCGCTGGAGACAAACGAAGGAATCTTTTAACTATAAAATCTCTATAATTTTTAGTGTTTTCTAGCGAGGCATAAATCACAAAACCAGAAATAATGAAAAATAACTGCACTCCTAATGCTCCCCATGCAACCTTTCTTCCTACATCCGGATAATTCAGATAATAGTGAGATAAAATAACCATAACTATAGCTATTACCCTAAGTACATCTAATACATTTACTCTGCCTTGTTTCTCCGCTGTGTAGTTTTTTTCCATATGTGATTTATTTCTATTGTCACAAAATTACAAATTTAAATATCATATAAAACAAAAAGACTTCTGAAATTTCAGAAGTCTTTTGTGGTTTCTCCAGGAATCGAACCAGGGACACACGGATTTTCAGTCCGTTGCTCTACCAACTGAGCTAAGAAACCATTCTTATTTGCTTCTCTGTTATTGATTAAAGCGATGCAAAGATACACCTTTTTTTTATAAAAACAAATTTTATTTTAATTATTTTTATTTTTTTCTTCAAATTCTTTCAACTGATCACTTATTTCCTCCAAAACAGGCTTAATGGTATCTTCAGGTAAATCCCTGATTCTGATATACATAAGACCATCTATAGCATCATTAAAATTAGGATCCACATTGAACGCAACAACCTTCGCATTTTGCTTAATATATTTTTTTATCAACACAGGCATACGCATTTCTGGCTCGAAATCATCTATCAATTTATCAAATTTGTTCAAATCATTGTCCAAATCCTCAAAGAAAAGATTTTTATCTCGCTCACTAAGATGCACCTTATAGTCATTTTTAGGGTGAACATGCTGCGCTACTGCTGGATCAAAATAATTGGAACGCATAAATTCTATCATCAATGATTTAGAAAAATCCGAAAATCTGCTACTGATACTCACACCTCCCATCAAAAATTTATGATTTGGATTTCTCAGACAAACATGGACAATTCCTCTCCACAAAAGGAACAGCGGCAAAGGCTTCTGCTGATATTCCATAGAAATATAAGCACGACCCATTTCTATAACTTTATTGAAGAAAGGATGCAATTCCTGATCAAAATCAAATAATGAATTGGTATAAAACCCTTTTATTCCGTGCTTTTTCATCACTTCTGCTCCCAGCGCCATTCTATAAGCCCCTACGATTTTTTGGTCAGCATTATCCCAAAGAATAAGATGGTGATAGTGTTTATCATACTCATCCAAGTCAAAAGGAAGATTTGTCCCCTCTCCTACGGCTCTGAAGGTCAATTCTCTCTGACGACCAATTTCGCGCATCATGGAAGGAATTTCGTCAAATGTTGTGAAAAACACATCATAATTGTTATTTGAAAACAATACTTTCCCTTCCTTTTTCTTGAGGTTTTCTATATCTTGTAAAATATCCTCCAAAGGCGTTTCATCGATGATGTTTTCTACTACTTCTTCTTTTTTAGGAGTGACACTTAGATTTTTCACCTTCAAGAATTCTGCTACAGATTTTCGGTCTTCAAAATAAGACTTCATCATATAGACTTTTCTTCTCAAAAAGTTTTCCAGCTCCTTTGTAGTTTCATAATCTGATAACACTTTAGGGCTTACAGGTCTTCCGATTCTTATTTTTATAGGTTTTTCCCTTTTGTTCACCATTTCAGAAGGAAGCAAAAGTGTCTGCAAATCTGGATGAATTTTGGAAGCTGAATAAAAAAACTTGCTGTTCTTTGCATGAAAATACATCGGAACTACAGGAACATTCGCTTTTTTTATCAATTTCATAGCTGGATTTTCCCATTCTTTATCCAAAATTTCATGAAACTCATTATTCTTATTAGAAACCTCTCCAGCAGGAAAAATCCCAAGACAGTGCCCCTCGCTCAGATGTCGCAGCGCCTCTCTCATCCCAGACATACTGCTGTATGCCTCCTTTCTTCCCTCAAATGGATTTACAGAAATCACATACGGAGCCATCGGTTCTATCTTTGTCAAAAGGAAATTTCCCATCACCTTAAAATCAGGGCGGATTTCTGATAAAATTTTACACATTATCACGCCATCCAATGCCCCCAGCGGATGATTTGCCACCAATATAAAAGGTCCTGTTTTTGGAATTTTAGCCAAATCTTCTTGAAAAGCCAAGTATTTGACATTCAGTTCCTCTAGCAATTTATTGAAAAAGTCCTGCCCTTCATAATTTTTAACTTTATCATAAAGAGCATTCACTTTATTTATTTTTGCAAATTTCATAACAGCCGAAACCGCAGGACTTGCGAAAATCCCGAATTTATCCAGTCCAGAAGCTGTCATCAAATCTTTTTTAGAAATAAGACTCATATCTTTATTATCCATTTATTATCATTTGTACCGTAGTTTTGGTAATCTGCTCCAAAAGAACATTTTTACCTTCATACAGCTTATCCAAATTTTCTAACCTTGCATTTCTTATCGTGAATAGAGACACATTTTTCACTATTTCAGTATTAAAATCTTGCTCCAGCTCAGCCTCCAATTCATCTATATTATTAAATTTATCCTCCAAACAAAGTGCCAGAGATATCGCCGAATTCTGCATCAGAGAAACCTTAATATTCCTTTTTGCTAACTCTCTGAAAATAAAACTAATATGATCTTCTGCTATGAACGAAAAATCTCGCGTCGCGATACGCATAAGAACCTGATTTTCTTTTAGAATATAACTTTCCAAAAGCTGATTTTCAGTTGATATTCCTATTTTGGTTCCCGCTTTTTCTGGGTTGATAAAAGACTTCACAAAAAACGGAATACTCTTCTGTTTCAGTGGTTGCAGGGTTTTAGGATGAATCACTGATGCCCCATAATACGCCATTTCTATAGCTTCTTCGTAGGAAATATTAGACAGAAGCTCCACATTTTCAAACTTCCTTGGGTCGCCAGTCATCACACCAGGGACATCTTTCCAGATTGTCATATCCTTGGCATCCAAACAATAGGCAAAAATCGCCGCGGAGTAATCAGACCCCTCACGCCCCAGAGAAACCGTGAAATTATTTTCATCTGAACCTATAAACCCCTGAGTCACATAGGTTTTAGTCTTATCCAATTGGGATATATTTTTCTCTGTTTCTTCCCAATTAACAAGCCCTTCGCGGTAGTTGATATCAGTTTTTATAAAATCCCGAGTATCCAGCCACTGGTTACCCATCTCATTATCAGAAAGATACACGCTTAATATTTTTGATGAAATCATCTCTCCACAGGTTACAACTTGGTCATAAACAAAATTGTAATTAGGAGATTTATTCCTTCTAAGGAAAGATTCTATATCATCAAAAAACAATTTGATTTCGCTGAAAACATGGTGGTTTTCGTCAAAAAGTCCTTTTGCAATTTGGATATGTTCTTCCTTTATTTTAGCTATTTCCTGCTGATAGTCACTTTTATTAAAATAAAATTCTACCACTCTTTCCAGCGCATTAGTAGTCTTTCCCATAGCCGAAACGACTATCAGACACCTCTCAAAGCCTTGTATACTAAGCACTCTGAGCACATTTTTCACACTATCAGCATCTTTCACAGAAGCTCCTCCAAATTTGAATATCTTCATCGAGATTTTTTTAATTTATAGTCTTCCACTCAAACCTACAAAAGTATTAAATAAGATTGATATAAAAAAGTATATTTTTCGGTATAAATTTACGATTTTTGTAAATCTTTTAAATTAAACAAGTTATGACAGACCAAACTCTACAATCTTTGGGAGAATTTATCATTGATAAGCAGGATGATTTCAAGTTTTCAAGCGGAGAGCTTTCTAGATTATTAAGCTCCATAAAAATAGCCTCTAAAATCGTAAACAGAGAAGTAAACAAGGCTGGAATCGCAGATATTCTTGGTAAAGCCGGCAACGAAAATGTACAAGGCGAGGAGCAGATGAAGCTGGATGTTTTTGCCAATGATATTTTTATAGATGCTCTTTCTCACAGAGAAATCGTGTGTGGTATCGCATCAGAAGAAAATGAAGATTTCATAGAGATAAAAGGAAACGAGAACAACGCCCATATGAACAACTATGTGGTACTGATAGACCCTCTAGACGGCTCTTCTAATGTAGATGTCAATGTATCTGTGGGAACTATTTTCTCCATATACAGAAGGGTAACTCCTGCGGGAACACCTGTAAAAATAGAAGATTTCCTACAAAAAGGTGTAAATCAGGTAGCGGCAGGATATGTTATTTATGGTTCATCCACGATGCTGGTTTATACGACAGGAAATGGAGTAAATGGCTTTACGCTAGACCCATCAGTAGGGACTTATTTCCTATCTCATCCTAATATGACTTACCCTAAAACAGGTAAAATCTATTCTGTCAATGAAGGAAACTACGCTAAATTTCCACAAGGAGTAAAGGAGTACATCAAATATTGCCAAGAAGAGGAAGGAAACAGACCTTATACATCCAGATACATAGGTTCTTTAGTTGCTGATTTTCATAGAAATATGATAAAAGGTGGTATCTACATCTACCCTTCCTATGCCCATGCACCAAATGGAAAACTTAGACTGCTTTACGAGTGCAATCCTATGGCTTTCTTGGCAGAACAAGCTGGAGCAAAGGCTACAAACGGCTTCCAAAGAATCCTTGAAATAGAGCCTACTTCACTACACCAGAGAGTTCCTTTTTTCTGTGGAAGTGTAGAAATGGTGGAAAAAGCAGAAGAATTTATGGCAAAGCATAAATAGTTCTTTGATAAAATTTCATTCAAAATAAAAAAGTTCTACCCGAAAAGTAGAACTTTTATTTTTTATTTCTTTCGGATGAGCCACAGCCCAATGAAGGTAAGCAATCCATTGATAATCAACAACTCTAAACCAATTTTAAATTCACCGAAAATATCCGATTGGTATTTGTCTATCAAGAAAGAAAGCGTAGGTGCGATGATGCAGATATACGGCACCAAATGGTCTTTCACTTTATATTTGGTAAAAATCCCAAAAGCAAACAAACCAAGCAGCGGCCCGTAGGTGAAGCCTGCCAATTTCAGGATAAGTCCAATCATAGAGGCATCATCTATCCACTTGAAAACCATCACCATAATAAGGAAAGAAACCGTTACCAAAATATGTACTTTCTTTCTGAAAGTCTCTTTTTTGGCGTGAGCCCAGTCCTTATCTTTAATCCCAAAAATATCAATACAAATAGAAGAAGTAAGTGCTGTCATCGCTCCATCAGCACTAGAACAAAAAGCCGAAATAAGCCCAATAATGAAAGCCACCCCTATCAGCGGAGACATATATTCCAGAGCCGCCGTAGGAAACAGCCTGTCCTTCACCGCAGTGATGTTTTTCTGTTCCGCGAACAAATGAAGCATTCCGCCCATATAAAGGAACAAAGTAATCATCCCCAACAGAATGAAAGTCAGCACCAGCATATTTTTCTGGCTATCTTTCAGGTTAGAAACAGAGATGTTTTTCTGCATCATATCTTGATCTATACCTGTCATCGCAATGGTAATAAACGCCCCCGCCAAAATCTGCTTCACGAAGAAACTTCCATTCATCACATTCGTATCAAAAACACGAAGGTAGCCCCTTTCGCTCATCATAGAAAGACTTTCGGAGAAGCTGATATTCATATGATGAAGGATATAAATCACCGTTGCCACCAGCCCCAAAAGCATGGCTGTGGTTTGGATAGTATCTGTCCAAATGATAGTTTTCACACCGCCTTTGTAGGTGTAAAGGATAATCATCAAAAGAGTAAGCAAAGTTGTAAGCCAAAACGGAACGCCCAAGCTGTCCAAAATCATTACCTGCAATATATTTACCGCTAAATAAACCCTCGCCGTAGCGCCCACCAGTTTAGAAACGATGAAGATAATCGCCCCTGATTTATAGGTACTTTCGCCCATTCGCTCTTGGAGATAAGTATAGATAGAAGTAAGGTGCATTTTGTAATAAATCGGCAGTAGAATATACGCCACCACGATATAACCGATGATATAGCCGAAAGTAATCTGCAAATACTGGAAACCATCCGTCCCCACCGTCCCTGGCACACTCACAAAAGTAACCCCAGAAAGCGTAGAGCCTATCATCCCGAAAGCCACCAATTTCCAGTTTCCAGAGCGGTTTCCTATGAAGAAACTATCATTGTTACTCCCCCTGCTGGTGAGCCAAGAAATCAGCATCAAAAGCCCAAAATATCCTATAACAATAGACAAAAGTAATAATGGCGAAAGCATACTATTTTTTATTTCTAATTATATTTTACTTTTTAAAATCTTCCTTTAAAATGGAATACCGAACGAAATCCAAGAATTTTCCGTTTTTATAAATTTCCTGTTTGAGGACAGCCTCCTGCTTCATTCCGCATTTCTCCATCACTCGCCCTGAAGCAGGATTGTGTGGAAAGAAATTAGCAAACATTTTATTTAGATTTAAGACTTTAAATCCAAAAGCCAGCACCTCCGCCATGGCTTCTGTCACATAACCTTTGTTCCAAAATTCTTTCCCCAGCCAGTAGCCGATTTCCGCCTTTTGATTGGCTTTATCCCAGTGATGAATCCCTATAAGCCCCATTATCAAGCCGTTTTCTTTATTTCGGATAGCAAAAACATAGTCCGTTTCGTTCTCAAAACCTTTGTCCACTACATCGTGGATTAAAAACTCGGCATCCGCCTCCTTGTAGGGATAGGGCATGTTTGCGGTGTTTTCTGAATAAACCTTATCAGAATCCAGATAATGAATGATGTGCTGCATATCGCCCTCCACAGGACGGCTGAGAATGAGCCTTTCAGTAATTAAAACAGGAAATTCCTTTTTCATATTTTTTTGGGATAAAAACCACATTGGCAAAAGTAATAAAAAAAGTATTGAAAAAGCTAATAAAGTCGGTTTTATGCGATTGAAAGCTGTTTTTATAGGGATTGAAATACCTTTATCAAGGTTGTTATTTATCAAATTTGATTTAATCTTAAGAAGCCTCCTGTTTTTTACCCTTTTCCTCTTTTTACTAAATAAAACCCCAGTATCAATATGTGAACCACACTAAAAACCAACAGATAAAATAGCCATAATAAACTTGCTCCCCATTTAGAATGAAAAAACAATTTGTAATACAAAACACCATTATATAGAAAATAAACAACTATATTTTTGTAAAAAAATCCCTTGCTAAATCTATATGATATGAGTATTAATGCAAGACAAATTATTGATACCAAGCAGGTAAATATTATATCTTCCATGATTTAATAATCTTTTTATCTTCACAAATTTACAAAAATAAAAGAGCCATGCCTTTTAGCATGACTCTTTGTTATTTATATTCTTTCTTTTATAATTTCATCTATAATTTCAGGATTGATAAGTGTAGAAGTATCCCCAAAATTATCATCCTTTCCTTCGGCTATTTTTCTTAGGATACGCCTTACAATCTTACCTGAGCGGGTTTTCGGCAGTGCAGAAACAAACTGAATTTTATCCAGCTTCGCGATAGGCCCCACTTGGTCAGAAATCAATTGGTTAATCTCCCTGCGGACTCTATCTCTGTTTCTATCTTCGCTGACTTCCTTCAAAATCACATATCCATAAAGAGCATTTCCTTTTATTTCGTGTGGATAACCTACTATTGCACTTTCTGCTACGGATTGGTGCTCATTCACAGCATCTTCTATCGGTGCAGTACCTAGATTATGCCCTGATACGATGATGACATCATCCACTCGTCCTGTGATTCTGTAATATCCCACCTCATCTCTCAGAGCTGCATCTCCTGTGAAGAATTTTCCTGGGAAAGCCGAGAAATAAGTTTCGCGATATCTCTCGTGGTCACCCCATATCGTCCTTGCGATAGACGGCCAAGGTAATTTGATGCAAAGATTTCCTTCCACCTGATTACCAGAAATTTCGTTTTTCTGTTCATCCATCAGCACAGGCTGAACTCCTGGCAGCGGAAGTGTAGCATACATAGGCTTTGTAGGAGTAATGAATGCCAGCGGAGAAATCAGAATTCCTCCCGTTTCGGTCTGCCACCAAGTGTCCACTATCGGACATCTTTTTTTACCTACATTGTCATTATACCAGCGCCAAGCCTCATCATTAATAGGCTCTCCCACTGTTCCGATTACTCTTAGCGAACTCAAATCATGTTTTTCCACCCATTCTGCACTTTCCTTTTCTAAAGAACGAATAGCAGTAGGCGCTGTGTAGAAATGAGTAATCTTATGTTTCGCTATGGTTTGCCAGAATCTATCAGGATTAGGATAAGTAGGAATTCCTTCGAAAATCACAGTCGTAGCGCCATTTACCAATGCTCCATACACTGCATAAGAATGTCCTGTAATCCAGCCTATATCGGCAGTACACCAGAACATATCATTTTCTCTATAATTAAATACATTTTTAAAAGTATAACCTGTGTAGACCATATAGCCACCACAAGTGTGAAGCATTCCTTTTGGTTTTCCTGTAGAACCTGATGTATAAAGGATAAACAAAGGATCTTCCGCATCCATAATTTCAAAAGAATTATCTACCTCTGCTTTATCCAAAAGCTCTTGAAGCCAAAAATCTCTTCCTTCTTTCATGGTAACTTGGCATCCTGTTCGTTTTACAGTCAGCACTTTTTCTACACTTGGGCAGTTTTCTAATGCTTCATCTACGATTCCTTTCAGCTCTATTTTTTTACTCCCTCTGTAGCTTCCATCAGAGCAGATGACGAGTTTACATTCACAGTCATTGATTCTAGAAGCAAGTGCCGCTGAAGAAAACCCAGCAAAAACCACCACATGAACAGCGCCAATTCTCGCACAAGCCAGCATAGCTATCGGTAATTCTATGACCATCGGAAGATAAATGCAGACTCTATCGCCCTTTTTCACTCCTTGGCTACGAAGAACAGCCGCCATTTTCCCTACTCTTTCATGAAGTTCTTTGTAAGAAAGCTTAATTGCTTCCTCATCAGGGCTGTTTGGCTCCCAGATGATTGCTATTTTATCAGGATTTTCCGCTAAATGGCGGTTGATACAGTTCTCTGTAATATTGAGTTTTGCATTCTTAAACCATTCTATTTTAGCATTATGTACATCATATTCCAGCACGCTATCCCATTTTTTGTTCCAGATAAAATTTTTATCTGCTATCTGTTCCCAAAATTTTTCAGGATCATGTACTGACTTTTCGTATTGCTTAAAATAGTCTGGAAGATTGTCTATTATGTACTTACTCATTTATGTAGGAGAATATTAAATAAAAGTTAATTCTATATTGTACAAATTTTAAGCCGGCAATTTAAGAAATTTTAATGAAATAAGTCTGAAAAACCATCTATTTTTTGAATATTTTTTTCATCAAAATTTGATTTTCTAAATGACTTATTAAAGCTATATTTTCTAAATAATCAGCTACTTTATCTCTATTTTTTGATTTTAAAGATATTATTTTTTCTAAAAAAAGCAAAATATATTTTTTATTTCGCTTTTGGTTCTATTTTTTTTCTTACTTTTGTAAGAATGAAAAAGCAAGAATTTTTAGAAGGTTTGTTGAGAGCAGATTTCTGCTCAAAAAGATATTTTATTTATTAAAACGAGGCTCGGTTGGCTTCGTTTTTTTTTATGTTTAAAAACTAAAAAACTCAATTAACTATGCTGGCAATATCTCATTTTAGCCCAAAGAAAATCGAGCAAATTTTAGACCAAGCCTTGGAAATGGCAAATGGTAAAAAATACATGGCTCAGGATGAAATTTTCGTTTCCAATCTTTTCTTCGAAGACAGCACCCGCACCAAAATAAGCTTCGAAATGGCGGAAAGAAAACTTGGGCTTTCAGTCATTCCTTTTGACACTTCGCAAAGTTCCGTAAATAAAGGCGAAAGCCTCTACGACACTGCGAAAACATTAGAAAGCATAGGGCTAAATCTCTTGGTAATTCGCCACGGACAAAACCAATATTATGATGAACTAAAAAACATCAAAATCCCTATTATCAACGCTGGAGACGGCACAGGAAACCACCCAAGCCAGACCATGCTGGATCTGATGACCATAAAACAAGAATTTGGTTCTTTCAAAGACCTAAAAATCGCCATTGCAGGAGATGTGAAACACAGCCGCGTTGCCAATTCTGCTTGTGATATTTTGAGAAAATTAGGCGCAAAAGTCTATTTTTCTGGCCCTAGAGAATGGTTTGACGAAGGCAGTCTAATGAACGGAACCTACCTAGAAATCGATGAACTCATTCCAGAAATCGATGTCCTCATGCTCCTAAGAATACAGCACGAAAGACACCACCAAAAAATAAAATATTCTCCAGAAGAATACCTCAGAAAATATGGGCTTACCAAAGAGCGAGAAAAGAAAATGAACTTCAGCGCCATCATTATGCATCCCGCACCAGTAAACAGAAATGTGGAGATAGACTCCGACTTAGTAGAATGCTCCCGCTCCCGAATTTTCAAACAAATGGAGAACGGAGTTTTTGCGCGAATGGCTATTTTAAAAAATATCTTGGAACAAAAAGGCTTTACATTCAAAGAAATAAAATAAATAATATGAAAATCATTAAAAACGGAAAAATCCTTGACCAACAAGGGAATTTAGTCCAAAAAGACATTCAGATAGAAAATGGTCTTATCACCAAAATTTCTGAAAACATAGAGAATCCAAACGCCGAAATCATAGACGCCGAAGGGAAATTCATCAGCCCTGGGTTTATCGATGTGCATGTCCATCTCCGTGAGCCTGGCGGCGAACACAAAGAGACCATCGCAACAGGCTCCATGGCAGCCGCAAAAGGCGGATATACCACTATCTGCCCGATGCCAAACACCAATCCCGTTCCCGATAGAGCCGAGCGTTTCGATGATTTATTAAAACGAATCCAAAAATCCGCTGTCATAAAGATAAGACCTTACGGAGCCATTACGGAAGATTCCAAAGGCGCAAAACTAACTGACTTTCAGGTTTTAAAAGAAAAAGGAGCTGTAGGATTTACTGATGACGGCGTAGGAATTCAGGAAGCTGGCGTAATGTATGAAGCCATGCAGGAATCCACCAAGGTAAATCTACCCATTGTAGCCCACTGCGAAGACAATTCGCTTATTTTAGGTGGCTGTATTCACGATGGAAAAAAAGCCAAAAAATTAGGATTAAAGGGCATCCCAAGTGTCTGTGAATCAGTGCATATCGCTCGTGATATTTTATTAGCTGAAGCTGCTGGTGCGCATTATCATGTCTGCCATGTTTCCACAAAAGAATCTGTGAGAGTCATCGCTGATGGGAAAAAGGCCGGAATCCGTGTAACTGCCGAAGTTTCGCCGCATCATTTGGTTTTAACCGAAGATGACATTCCTAATGCAGATACCAACTATAAAATGAACCCTCCGCTCCGCGCCAAAGAAGACCAATTGGCTCTAATCAAAGGGCTGGAAGAAGGCATCATCGACTGCATTGCGACCGACCACGCTCCACACACCGAAGATGAAAAAAACCGAGGAATGTACGATTCGCCTTTTGGAATTGTGGGATTTGAGACCGCTTTCCCTGTCCTGCACACCAGATTTGTAAAAACTGGAAAATGGACTCTGAAACAGCTCATCGACTGGATGACCATAAAACCAGCCAAGGTTTTTAACCTTGATAAAGTAGGAAAAATAGAAGTGGGATACCATGCTGACCTGACTTTCATTGACCTTGAAAAAACTCAAAAAGTAGACAAAAACACCTTCATTTCCAAAGGAAGAAACACGCCTTTTGACGGCTGGGAATGCACAGGCTGGCCAGTAGCGACTTTTGTAAACGGAGAAAAAGTTTATTAACCAAACACCAACTAATAAAAATGAACAAAAAACTCATATTAGAATCAGGAGAAGTTTTCTACGGAGAAGGCTTCGGAGCAGATACAGAGACCAGCGGCGAAGTGGTTTTCAGCACAGGAATAACTGGCTATCAGGAACTTATCTCTGACCCTTCCTTTTGTGGGCAAATCGTCTGCATGACCTATCCGCTCATCGGGAATTATGGAATCAATCGTGATGATTACGAAAGCATAGAACCAGCCATCAAAGGACTGATTGTCAAAGAACTCTGCGATATGCCTTCTAACTTCCGCTCCCAACTTACTCTGGATGAACTCTTTAAGAAGAAAAATCTTTCAGGGATTTCAGGGATTGACACCCGAAAACTAACCCGAATTCTCCGAAACAAAGGCGTAACGAAAGGGAAAATCGTGAATGCTGATGCAGATGAACAAAACATCATCAATGAACTGAAAGCCACCATTTTACCTAAAAATCAAATAGAACAGGTTTCCACCAAAACACCCTATGCCAACCCTGGCAGAGGCTTTAAAGTAGTGCTGATGGATTTCGGCGCAAAACTTGGCATCATCCGTGAATTATCCCAAAGAAACTGCGATATCACAGTGGTTTCTCACGATACCTCAGCCGAAGAAATCCTTCTAATGGCTCCTGACGGCGTAATGCTCTCCAACGGCCCTGGCGACCCACAGGACATTCCTCATGCACACGAAACTGTGAGAAAACTCCTTGGCAAAGTCCCTATTTTTGGGATTTGCATGGGACATCAGGTAATAGGTCTGGCGTGCGGTGCGAAGACTTTTAAACTAAAATTCGGGCACAGAGGAGGCAATCATCCTGTTTTGGATTTAAGGACCAATAAAGTCTCTATCACTTCCCAAAACCACGGCTATGCCATTGACCAAAACAGCCTGAAAGACACAGATTTAGAGGAAACCCACATCGCGCTGAATGACCGCACGAATGAAGGTGTCCGTCACAAGAAATACCCTTGTTTCTCTGTCCAATACCACCCAGAAGCAAGCCCAGGCCCAGAAGATGCCAATTATCTTTTTGATGAATTTATCAATCTGATGAGAGAAAATGCCGTTAAATAAAAAAACTTTTAATTCTAAAATCTAAATAAACATGAAGCGCACAGATATAAAAACCATTCTCGTCATAGGCTCTGGCCCTATCATCATAGGGCAGGCAGCGGAATTTGACTACGCAGGAACACAGGCCTGTCTATCCCTAAAAGAGGAAGGATACAGAGTCATCCTCATCAACTCAAACCCTGCCACCATCATGACCGATGCAGAAATCGCCGACAAGGTCTATATAGAACCGATTTCTTTGGAGTTCGTGAGCCAGATTATCCGAAAGGAACGCCCAGATGCTCTTTTGCCTACTTTGGGAGGACAGACAGGGCTGAATATGGCGATAGAACTAAAAAAATCAGGAATTTTAGATGAATGTAAAGTAGAAGTTTTGGGAACTAAACTTTCTGCTATCAATAGCGCCGAAGACCGAGATTTATTCCGAGAACTGATGAACGAACTGGGCGAACCTGTGCCAGAATCGGACATTGTAAATACATTAGAAAGCGCTCTGAATTTCGCTGACAAAATCGGTTATCCTGTGATTGTGCGTCCTGCCTTCACCCTTGGAGGAACAGGCGGCGGTATCGCTTCTAATGAGCAGGAACTCACCGAAATCGTAGAACTTGGGCTAAAACACAGCCCTGTAAATCAGTGCCTTATAGAAAAATCTATCGCAGGATTCAAAGAGATAGAATACGAAGTAATGCGAGATTCTAACGACAACGCCATAGTGGTCTGCAACATGGAAAACATAGACCCTGTGGGCGTACATACTGGTGATTCTATAGTGGTTGCTCCCTCGCAGACCCTTTCTGACAGGGAATATCAGATGCTGCGAAATACTTCGCTGAAAATCATCCGTGCTTTGGGAATTGAAGGTGGATGTAATGTGCAGCTGGCTTTGGACCCACATTCGTTTAATTATTATGTAATCGAGGTTAATCCGAGAGTGTCCCGTTCATCGGCTTTGGCGAGTAAAGCTACAGGCTACCCTATTGCTAAAATCGCGGCTAAAATCGCTGTGGGACTGACTTTGGATGAAATCATAAATCCTGTAACTGGCAAAACTTACGCTTGTTTCGAACCTGCTTTGGATTATGTGGTAACCAAATTCCCTCGTTTTCCGTTTGATAAATTCGAAACGGCAGACAGAAGATTATCCACGCAGATGAAAGCCACAGGCGAAATCATGGCTATTGGAAGAAACTTTGAAGAATCCCTCCAAAAAGCCATCCGCTCACTGGAAACAGGCATCCAGCATTTGGGATTAAAGGAAAAACAAGCCCTTGCCCTAACCGATGAAGAAATAGAAAGAAGAATAAAAATCTGCGATGACGAGAGGCTTTTCATCATTGGAGAAGCGCTGCGCAGAGGCTATGACTGGGAGAAAATAGTGGAATGGAGCAAAATAGACAAATTCTTCATTTGGAAAATCAAGAAACTCATTGATTTTGAGGCTGAAATAAAAAACAATCCATTTAACAAAGATATTTTAATCAAGGCTAAAAAATTAGGTTTTTCTGAC
>JABCOA020000057.1 GCA_013333875.2 Flavobacteriaceae bacterium
AAGCTTGGGTAAAACATCGGGTAACTACTTATCTGTGCCAGAATATCCAATTGATGCGGACAATTCTAAATTCATGTTGAAAGGTGGTTACGTTGAAAATGGTGATTTATCCACTTTCCGCGCCATTGACAACCAAAAAGACGAGTTCGTCGTAAAAGGCATTAAAGAAAGCGGTAAACACGCTTGGTATGAAGACGACGAACCGCTCGAACCTTGGGTGGGTTTAACCCGTCCGAAATACACCGGTTGGCAAGATGACGGCAAATATTCTTGGGTAAAAGCGCCGACCTTCTACGGAAAAGTCGTCGAAGTGGGTCCGCTCGCCTATTTAATTTGCGGCTTGGCGGCGAATGACAAACCAACCGTTACCCATTTCAACGAATTAAAAGGCATTTATGAAAAATTGACCGGTAATACCTTAACCACCGACCAATTACACTCCACCCTTGGACGCATTATCGGTCGTACAGTCCATTGCTGTGCACTAAATGACATTCTAGGTACACAATGGCAAATGCTCATTGATAACATCGCCAAAGGCGACACTACCGCTTATATCAAAACTGACATTCCGGCAAGCGGCGAATTCCGTGGTGTTGGCTTCGGTGAAGTACCACGCGGTATGCTTTCTCACTGGGTTGTTATTAAAGACGGCCGTATTGAAAACTACCAAGCGGTTGTACCATCTACATGGAATGCAGGTCCACGTAACGAACAAGACCAAATGGGCCCTTATGAGCTTTCCATTATCGGTACACCGGTGGCGGATCCGACTAAGCCGTTAGAAGTGGTTAGAACTATTCACTCTTTCGACCCTTGTATGTCCTGCGCCGTGCACGTTGTTAACACAGAAAACGGCGAAGTGACTGAAGTGAAGGTGTTGTAATGAAGCCGTTAATTCTTGGTGTCGGCAATATTTTGTTAAGTGATGAAGGCGTGGGGGTGCGTGTTGTACAGGAGCTTGAAAAACGCCCTGAAATTCAACCGCACTTTGATGTCATCGACGGCGGCACTTGTGGCATGGAATTACTGGATGCGATGGCCAATCGCGAGTATTTGATTATTGTCGATGCCGTGCTTGCTAATAAACAACCGGGAGAAATTATCGTGTTGCATGACGATCAAGTGCCAACCTTTTTCTCCCGAAAAATTTCGCCGCACCAACTCGGCATTTGTGATGTGCTTTCCGCCATGAAATTAACGGACGAATTCCCCAAACACCTTTGCCTTATCGGCATCCAACCGGAATCGCTAGAATCCGGAATTGGCTTGACGGAAACAATACAAAAAGCATTACCGAATGTTTTTACAACCTTGAATCAAGTGATTGCTGAATATGGTTTGAATCTAGACGCCCCTCTTTAGAAAAGAGGGTAATTAATAGAGACAAGAGTTAAATCTCCCCTAACCCCTCTTTACAAAAGAGGGGAACTTTATTTAAGGTTTCGCCTGTTATTCTTTAATCCCCTGATAGCGCGTCTCTGACGCGTGCTTATTTATGAATATTTTCGGTAGGCATCGGGAGATGCCACCGACACTCTGTGAAAAATGAACCATGTACCGACACGAAAAAACACCTGACAAAAAGCAAGACTTTTTGAACGTTGGCTTTGCCAAGGGCTCCGAAGGAGCAAGTAAAAATTCCACCGCACTTTTAACTCAAATTGACGGTTTTGAAGAAAATCCGACGGATATTTTTCTTACCGAAATGCAAAACATTGTGCCTGAAATGCAAGATCTGCCGTTCTACCACAAAGGTATTGAATGCTTCTGCCCTAAGTTTGTTTTATTTGAAGAACAATGGATCGGCACGGTATTAACACCATGGATGATTAGCGTTGTCATTCTGCCCGGCCCTCAACAACAATGGGAACCGCGTGAATTAGGCGATAAACTCACCGTACAACTGCCCTACAAAGCGCTAACCTTCACCGTCAGTGGCGTTGAAAACGTCCCGCAATATTTAAGCTGTTCTTTGCATTCACCTCTTGACCCGAATCTGACTAACGAACAAGCCGTTCAACTCACGCAAGATTGTTTGCGTATGGTTTTATCCATGCCGACAAAACAGCCAACATTTGATCCAGATCGCCGAAACCTGTTTAAGGCCATGATAAAATAGACGCAATTTTCAAATGGAGTGAAAGAATTATGTGTTTAGGAGTTCCCGGGCAAATCGTCCAAATCGGTGACAGCGCCCTACAACTCGCCACCGTGGATGTCTGCGGCGTACAACGCCAAGTCAACATTTCCCTTATCTGCGATAGCGACCCGCAGTCCCTTCTCGGTAAATGGGTTCTCGTCCACGTTGGCTTCGCCATGAGCATTATCGACGAAGAAGAAGCCAAACAAACCCAAGAAGCCCTACTTGCCATGAGCCAGTTAGAACATGAAGTGGGCGATTTTTTAGGGTTGAATCAGGGGTGATAAATTTACTGAATTATATATATTAAATAAACTAGTTGGATCACTATACCCATTACTAAATTAATAACTAAGGAACTAATAATGAATAAAATTTTAAGAAAAAAAGCTTAATTATTTAAGAACGCCACAAAATGCACAGGGGTTAATAGACATATCTAGTCATTTGATATCACGAAAACAACAGTTAAATGATGTTCATAGTACTCAAAGAGTTTTAAATAATGTCGTATACCGTATACAACATTATCGTGAAGATAACGATTTTTTTACTCATGAAAAAACATTATTACTACACATTGTATCTGGGATAATAGGTCAAACGGCTTTAGCTATGGAAATGGAGTGTTTAGCAGATCACGATGATGGGAAAGAACAAGCACCCCCAGAAAAACATGAATTTATTAACAATGAAGCGTACCTTCTATTCAAAGGACATCATGTTATTTTCTGTTCACATGGACTCAGTCTAATTACCATACAAAATTATCTAAATAATTTTTTACACAGTGAGAAAATGGACAATAGTTTCGAATTTGTGAATATTACAAATATAGATAAACTCCAACTTATAAATAGGAATGGTATAAAATCTTTTAACTTCTCTGCCTCAATGTATAAGATGACTCAAGATGAAGTTAATTCAATTACCAAAAACCGTTCTCAAATTTCAGCTGTAATTAATGGATTTACTCAAAAAGTAAAAGAAGCATTTTCTAAAGAATTGACAGAAGAAGAACAAAAAATTTTACAAGAATTACAAGTCAATGTATCAGTTAGATTAATTGGAAATACCCGTGCTAGTATTGAAGCTCAAAAATTTGTTAAAAAAGAAGCAGAAGAAATGCTAGTTGATGATGAACTATCTCCACAAGTAATTTTAGTAACCGGAAATGGAGAAGCAGTTAAAAGCTCAGATATTCAGTTGCATAAAACAATTACAATTCAAAAGTTAAAAAATTCAAATAGTCTTCAACATGAAGACGCCTGGACTAGTCTCTCTAATTATTTCGAAGAACTTAAAAGTCAAAAATTTACGGAGATTTGATATGAAAGCTAAAGTAGATGCTAGGAAAGTTGTTACATTTTTGTCTATTATTATACTTTCTAGCATCATTTCTTACTTTATTCAGCCATTTATTCATGGTAATGAAAAAGCAATCGATCTAATTATTAATGTATTTTCTATTCTTGCCGGTTTTTTAGTAGCTATCATGACCCTATTTTCTGATTTTTCCATTAATAATGAAACAAATTGGCGTGAATTATCCTTAAAAAAAAATACCATTAGAGTTCGTGCTGCAAAAAATAAATATTTATTTTATTGCTACCTACTTGTACTTATTTTTGTATTTATTAGTATATTGCTATCAAAATCAGAAATTGAGTGGCATAAAATAGTTGTCAAATACGCTGAATATGCTTACTTAATATTTGCCTGTATTTCTTTATGTTATTCAGTGTTTCTACCTAAAAAAATCTATCAGTTACAAAAAGAAAAATTAGATTCAGCTCTAAAAGAACGAAAACCAAATCATCTCTAATCTCTGCTGGCGCAAGCGTCCTTCGCTTGTGCCTTTTTGATTTCCACCAATATATATTTTCAGCACAAGCGTGGACGCTTGCGCTATCGCATTAAAATTCTAACCGATAGCGCGCGTCTCCTGACGCGTGCTTGTCCCCCTTAATTTGTATAAGGCACGCGTGTCAGGAGATGCGCGCCATCAATGCACTCTTGATAAT
>JABCOA020000058.1 GCA_013333875.2 Flavobacteriaceae bacterium
ATTTATACTCTATCAACTGCTTCTTCATCGCCATTGCTACATTTACTATTGTTAAATTCCTTAAATACAAACCCGTTTCTACTCAGGATAAAAAATTTGACAGAAAAGTAAAATATTCTATTTATATTTTGTTTACTATTATGATTGTTCCAAGTATTTTCTTGGCTTACCGTCTCATTAGTGATAATAAATATACTAAAAATGTAGAAAATTTCATCAAAAACGAATTTACAGACAGAGGGCATACGGTGATTTATAAGAAAATAAATCAAAATGATACGCCCAAAACCATAGAATTGGTTTTACTAAATCAGCGAATGGATAGTATTGAAATTCAAGCGCTTAACAAAAAACTTTCTGATACTTATGAAATCAAGGATACAAAACTCTTGATAAAAAATAATTCATCTAATCTAAAAAGTGAGATTTTAGCTGAAATCAACCAGCAGAACAAGGATTTCTCGGAAAAAGATATTATCATCCAAAATCTTACTTCGGAGCTGAATGAATACAAATTTGATGACCGACAGCTTATCAAAGAACTCAGAATCATTTTCCCAGAGGTAGAAAACATATCTATCGGAAAACTAAATAGTTACGAAAAAGATTCTCGTAAACAAGAAAATACTGTCATTTACCAAATCAAAGAAAAAGAGAAGCTGGATGAAGAAAAGCTGAAAAAATGGCTTCAAACCAAGTTAAACGACCAAAATATCAGACTGATAAACACAAAATAAATGCAAGAAAACGAACATAAAGAAGAAACTCTAAAAAAAATATCTGGGCTTTATCAAGATTGGTTTCTTGATTACGCCTCTTATGTAATTTTGGACCGTGCCATTCCATCTGTTTATGATGGTTTTAAGCCCGTTCAGCGCCGCATCATGCACTCTATGCGCGAGCTGGAAGATGGAAGATACAACAAGGTAGCAAACATCGTGGGAAATACCATGAAATACCACCCGCATGGAGATGCCTCCATCACGGATGCCATGGTGCAGATTGGTCAGAAAGAACTCCTGATAGACACTCAAGGAAACTGGGGAAACATCTACACGGGAGACTCGGCAGCGGCAGCAAGATACATCGAAGCGAGGCTCACACCTTTCGCTCTGGAGGTGGTTTTTAACCCTAAAACTACGGAATGGGTAAAATCCTATGACGGAAGAAACAACGAGCCTGTGGATCTTCCTGTGAAATTCCCACTGCTCCTTGCACAAGGCGTGGAAGGTATCGGTGTGGGGCTTTCTACTAAGATTATGCCTCACAATTTCAATGAGTTACTGGATGCTTCTATTCTTTATCTAAAAGGAAAAAGTTTCCAGCTTTACCCTGATTTCCTTACAGCTGGACTTTTGGATGTTTCCAACTATAACGATGGAAAACGAGGTGGAAAAATTCGTGCTAGAGCTAGAATTATCCAAAAAGACAAAAACACTCTATGTATCACCGAGTTACCTTTTTCTAAAAACACAGGCGACCTGATTGACAGCATTTTAAAGGCTAATGAAAAGGGCAAAATCAAAATCAAAAAAATAGAGGACAATACTTCTGATGAAGTGGAAATCAACATCTTACTGGCTAATGATGTTTCGCCAGACATGATGATAGATGCTCTCTATGCTTTCACTGACTGCGAAGTTTCTATTTCGCCGAACGCCTGCGTAATCGTAGGTGACAAACCGATGTTCCTTTCTGTTTCAGAAATACTGAAATACAACACAGACCACACGGTTTCTCTTCTGAAAAAAGAGCTGGAAATAGAACTGCACGAACTTCAGGAAAAATGGCATTTTGCGAGTTTGGAAAAAATCTTCATTGAGAATGAAATTTACCAAGAAATCAAAGGTAAAACCAGCAAAGAGGAAGTTTATTCGGCGATTGATACTGCTTTAAAACCATTTATCAAAAACCTTATGCGTGAGGTAGTTACGGAAGACATTGCCCGACTAACAGAACTTCCTTTCATGCGAATTTCGCGCTACGATAGAGATAAAGCACTGGAAAACATCGCTGCACTGGAGAACAGAATGGAGCAGGTGAAACATGATTTGGAAAACTTGGTGGATTATGCCATCAATTATTTCCAAAACATTCAGAAAAAATATGGAAAAGACAAGCCTCGCCGCACGGAAATTCGTGTTTTTGACAACATAGATGCGACCGATGTAGCGGTAGCAAACGAAAAATTCTACATCAACAGAGCCGAAGGATTCATCGGAACTTCGCTCAAAAAAGATGAATATGTTTTTGACTGTTCAGATCTGGATGACATCATCACTTTCCGAAAAGATGGAACAATGCAGGTGACCAAAGTGGAAGCAAAAACCTTCATCGGAAAAGATATTCTGCATGTGGGCGTATGGAAAAAGAACGACAAGCGAACCGTTTATAACATGGTCTACCGCGAGGGAAAAGATGGCCCATATTATATGAAAAGGTTCTCGGTAACGGGAGTTATCCGAAATAATGAATACAAACTTGCTTCGGATGTAAAAGGCTCAGAAGTGCTGTATTTTTCTGCAAATCCAAATGGAGAGGCAGAAATCATCAGTGTTTTACTAAAACCTAGTGCGAGAATTAGAAAAAACAGAATCGATATAGATTTCTCTGATTTAGCGATAAAAGGGCGTGATTCCAAAGGAAATCTCGTAACGAAATATGCTGTTAAAAAAATAGAACTGAAAGAAGAAGGCATCTCTACGCTGGCTCCGAGAAAAATTTGGTTTGATGAGAGCGTAAGAAGGCTGAATGTGGAAGGCAGAGGAGTTCTGCTCGGCAGCTTTAAAGGAGATGATAAAATACTGACTATCAATACCAAAGGAGAAGCAAAACTGATTTCATTTGACCTGACGAATCGTTTTGATGATGATTATCTGATTTTGGAAAAATGGCATCCAGAACAGGCTGTTTCGTGTATCTATTATGACGGCGAAAAGGATATTTATTTCATCAAACGATTTTTATTAGAAAACACGGCTAATATTCAGAACTTTATGCCGAGTGAGCATCCTAAATCCTTCATAGAATTTGTAGGAACCAGTGATGGCTGCACAGCGGAAATTATCTTTGCAAAAGATAAAAACGGAAAGGAAAAAGAGCCGGAAACCATTGATATTGATGACTTTATCTCCATTAAAGGAATAAAAGCAATGGGAAATCAGTTCGTGAAAGAGAAAATAAAATCCATAAATATCACAATTCCAGAACCGAAGGAAGAGGAGGAAGAAGAACCTGTACAGCAGGAAGAAACAGATATTCCAGAAGATGGAGTAATAGGAGATTTATTTAACTGATTTTGAGATGTCTACCGAGTTATTAGAAAGATTTTTGCCTCCAAACAGCATGCCCTACCTAAAAAAATGGCTGGAAGGGCATATGTGCCATATCAAAGTCACAAAAAACAGGCACAGCAAATTAGGAGATTATAAATCAATGCCTAATAACTCCCACCAAATAACCATCAATGGAACGCTGGAACCAGAGCTTTTTTTCTTTGTCTTTACGCATGAAATCGCCCATTTAGTGGCTTTTCATGAAAAGAAAAATATTCTTCCACATGGAAAAGAATGGAAGATGACCTTTCAGAAAATGCTTTTGGAGAGTATTTCGATTTATTCCGAGGAGCTGAAACCTTTGATTTTAAATTTTGCTAAAAATCCGAAAGCCAACTTCATGTCCAGCCCAGAGCTGGTAAAATATTTTGACAGTGAACACTCTGATAATAAAGCCTATGTGGAGGATTTGCCCATTGGAGAAAAATTTATTTATCAAACGGACATTTACCAGATAGAAGAAAAGAAGAAAAAGCGTTACCTTTGCAAAAATCTCAATACAGGGAAAATGTATTTATTCAAATCCTGTGCGAGAGTGGAGCGAACAAAATAATGACTAACGAAAAAAAATGAACCCAAATAATAACTATTGTGTCATAATGGCAGGCGGTATCGGAAGCCGTTTTTGGCCTATGAGTACGGCTAAATTTCCTAAACAGTTCCATGATATCTTGGGAACAGGAAAAACCATGATACAGCAGACCTTTGAGCGGATAAGACAGGTTGTCCCTGTGGAAAATATTTTTGTGGTTACCAATAAGGAATATTTAGAACTTACAGCTGCTCAAATTCCTGAACTTGACAAGAAAAACATCATCGGAGAACCTATGATGAGAAATACTGCGGCGTGTAACATCTACATAACCAACAAAATAGCAAAAATAAACCCAAATGCTAACATCGTTGTACTGCCCGCAGACCATCTAATTTTAAAAGAAAAAACTTTTTGTGAAAAGATAGAATTTGCTTTTGAAAAGGCAAGCCAGAATGACTATCTCATCACGCTCGGGATACAGCCTACACGCCCTGACACAGGCTACGGCTACATTCAGTTTTCGGATGAAAAATCTGCTGAAATATGCAAAGTAAAAACTTTCACTGAAAAGCCTAATTTAGAAACAGCAGAAAAATTCTTAGCAACGAAAGAATATCTCTGGAATGCTGGGATTTTCATCTGGAATGTGAAATCTATCCAAAAAGCCTTTGAAAACTATCTTCCAAAGATGGCAGAACAGTTTAGAACAGAGGCATACAATACCGAAAAAGAAGCGCCATACATAGAGGAAATTTATCCTAATGTAGAAAAAATATCCATAGACAACGGAATTTTAGAAAAAGCCGATAATGTCTATGTGATTCCTGCTGACTTAGGATGGTCTGATTTGGGAACTTGGACTTCTGTGTTTGAAAATGCTGAGCGAGATGAGAACAACAACACCATCTCTAACAACTGCAATGTTTATAACGCAAAAGGAAATATCATCAGACTCAAAAACCCTGAAAAAACTGCTGTGGTGGATGGACTTACAGACTATATAGTGATAGATACGGAGGAGGCTCTGCTCATCTGTCCAAGAAGCAATGACCAGCTTATCAAGGAATATGTGGCTGATTTAGAAAGCAAAAAATAGAAGAAATGTTTCGTTTGTTATCAAAGAGAACCAATTTATTTTCAGTTCCTACTTACATAGGAGCTTTATTACTTTTTATTTTAGTTTCAAACGATTTAGAAGTTAAATTTTCTAACATTTTTTCCATCTTCACAGCCTTTGTAGGACTGGCTATGGGCTATGTTTTGTTTAATAAAATTTCACTAAATAAAAAGACCCACCTGCCTCTATTTCTGTATTCTATTTTTATTTTTTCATTTTATGATGGAAATCTGGATATAGGGATTTCTATGGCGCTATTTACGAGTTCTATTTTATTATTTTTCTTCACCAGCGAAAATGATAAAATCAGAAGCGATTCTTTCCTTTTGGTCGGTAGCATTCTGGCTGTCAGTTATATTTTCTTACCAACAACTTGGACGCTTTTTATTTTTGTAATTATCCACATCATTACCAAATCAGACAAAGTATTTAAAAATATTTTCCAGCTTATTTTGGGATGTTTTATGGTAATTTCTGGATATTTATGCTTGATGTATGTTCTTGAAATAGATGTCTTTACAGAAGACTATATTCCGCTGATTTCCAATGAAATGACTACAGACTTTTCCTCTTTTTACACCTTAATTCCCATTTTAGTAATGTGTATTTTGGCTGTGGGAGATCATTTTATGAATTTGAGTAAGAAGAGTCCGACTAGTAAGTTTAAATACGCTTTCTTGTTATCATTCTTATTGGTTCAAATCCTGATTTTAGTCTTTTATATGGGTTCTCACAGGGAATATCTGCTGCTGGTTATATTTCCTGTCAGCATTATCTTGAGCCGATTTTTAAGGTTTATAAAATATCCTTGGCTTCAGGAGCTGGGACTTTGGATTATTATAATTTCTTGTCTTTTGGACAAATTTAACCCTAATTTTATTGATTTAATATGATTCAAATAGATGATAAACTAATTTCTGAGGATTTATTTTCTGAAGAATTCGTGTGTAATCTTGCTAAATGCAAGGGAATCTGCTGTGTGGACGGCGATGCAGGCGCTCCTCTTGATGAAGATGAAACCAAAATATTAGATGAAATTTACCCTAAAATAAAATCTTACCTTCGCCCAGAAGGCATCCAAGCCATCGAGGAACAGGGCACCTATACACTTGATTTTGAGGGAGATTTGGTTACTCCTTTGGTGAATAATGCAGAATGCGCCTATGTGATTTTTGATGAAAAAGGCTACACCAAATGCGCCATAGAAAAAGCCTATGAAGACGGCGTTATTGACTGGCAGAAGCCCATTTCCTGCCACCTCTACCCTATTCGTATCACAGAATATTCTAATTTTTCTGCGATTAACTACCACGAATGGGACATCTGCTCTGATGCCTGCACTTTGGGAAAAGAATTGGGCGTAAAAGTCTATCAATTCTTGAAAAAACCACTCATCCGAAAATACGGAGAGGAGTTCTACCAGACCCTGTCAGAGGCTGCTGAAGAATGGGAAAAAGAATTCGGGAAAGGATAAAAATCCAATTCCCGAAGTTGATTTTATTCCTATTTTCTTTATTTAAAATACGCTTTTAGCGGTAAGTCTAGTATTCTTGCCAGTTTCATAATTTCTGGCATATCTTTTTCTGAAAACAGCAGAAATAAATACGCATCTGCTCCTTCATCAAGATGACACAGCCAAAGATGATATGGATAAAGCTGTTTTCTCATATACGGGAATAAATCTGCACTATAAGTATCTGCGGGATATTCCCATTTCCAGTCAGAAAAATCAACTAAATCCAAAATATATTCTTCTAATTCTTCAGCATAAAATTTCCAGTCAGAAGAACGGCAGACACCATATTCTCTTATAATTTCTATCACAGGTTCTGCCCTTTGGATTTTATGAGAATATTCCATCATTTCAACCATGGCTTCCGATACGCCCTCGTATTCATCAGGTGTATATTCTTCTAAAGCCTTTAGTAATCTTTCTTTGTTTTCATCTATTACCTCTTGCTCCACTCCACAAAAAGCTAAAAATTTTGCCAAATGCTCCTGCGTTGGCACTACTTTTTCCTCCTCTGGAATTGGCTTTATATCAATTTTCACATCTAGTCTATCCTCCAAATGAAAATAAATATCCGTTGCCAATTTATTCAGCGCTTCCCACGCCAAAACATCCTCATAGTAGTCGCTCTCTGGATCCAGCCATCGGTAGCCTTTCGCCTGTGAATAAAGTTCATACTCTTTATAATAATCACTTGTCGCTGCATCATTTTCTAAATCATAATAAGTGACATTAAAATCACCATTAAAGCAATGAATTTCAAACATATACATACGATTATAGGAAACATCATACCCAGAAATAACCGTATAAACATACCCTATTCCATCTTTTTCGAAATTTTCCGGAATAGGTTCATCAATGTTGAGAACTCGCTTCCTGAAATCATCTGCCAAAGCCGTAGATGAAGAAAAACCATATTTTTCTAATGTTTTTTTCTTAAAATCTGTATTTTCGGACATATCCTGCGGAAGAAACCCTATTCCTACAATCACATCTGTAAATTCTGATGATTTATCCAATGATATAACTTCATCATTTTCAATAAAATAGCGCTCAAAAGCAAAAAAAAGTTCTGTACTCAAATTTGATTTCATTTTATTTTATTTATTATTTATTTAATAA
>JABCOA020000059.1 GCA_013333875.2 Flavobacteriaceae bacterium
ACATATGGCGTGAGAAAAATGGGCAGTATGGACCAATACATAAAAGGTGCAAATATGATACATACTATCAGACAGGTTATCAATAATGATGAAAAATTCAGACAAATTTTGCTGGGAATGAATACAGATTTTTATCATAAAATAGTGACTTCCAAACAGGTGGAGGATTATATCAGCAAAAAAGCAGGAATAGATTTTTCACTTGTTTTTGATCAGTATTTGAGAACAACACAGATCCCGCAATTAGAATATGAGCAAAAAGGAAATCAGCTGAAATTCCGCTGGAATAATACGATAAAGAATTTCAGAATGCCTGTGAAACTAAAAAGCCATTCTACCCATATAGCTCCTACTCAGGAGTGGCAGACTATCACTTTGGCTAATGATAAGGCTGTGGAAATAGATGACAACTATTATATAGAAGTTTTGAAAAAATAAAAAAAATCCCCTTTTATGGGGATTTTTTTATAATATTATTTTTGTTTTCTTAGTTTTTCTAATTCCAAAGCTATATCGCTGTAGCTTAGGGTTTTATCTTGCATTGTAGCTGAAATCAGTTTCTTTTCTTCATCGTTCGCGCCCAGTTGGTTTAGAATATTGAATAAATGCATTTTCATGTGTCCTTTTTGGATGCCTGTGGTAACCAGCGAGCGAAGTGCAGCGAAGTTCTGAGCCAAGCCAGATACTGCCAGAATGCTCATAAGTTCCTTTGCATCAGGTTTTCCTAAAAGAGCCAAAGAGAATTTTACCAATGGATGAAGGCTCGTGAGTCCTCCTACAACTCCCACAGAAATAGGCAGTTCTATCCAAAACCTAAATATTCCGTTTTCTATGGTGCAGTGGCTTAGTGAGCTGTATTTACCGCTTTTACTTGCGTAGGCATGCACGGAGGCTTCCACTGCTCGAAAGTCATTTCCTGTTGCGATGACCACAGCATCCACACCGTTCATGATGCCCTTGTTATGCGTAGTTGCTCGGCAGGTGTCTATTTCTGCTATCGTTACCGCTTGTTTGAATTTCCATGCGAACTCTCCTGGCGAGATGCCGTCATTATTCCCTAATTCTTCTATTTTACAAGAAACTTCTGCCCTTACCAAGCATTCAGGAGTGTAGTTGGACAGAATGTTCATGATGATTTGCAGAGAATTTTTTTCTTCCTCGTTGAAGATTTCTGACTCAAAAATCTCTTCTTTTAGTGTTTTTCCAAATACTTCTAGACACGAATTGATGAAATTCGCTCCCATCGAATCCCGAGTATCAAAACTTGCTTTGATTTGAAAATAATTTTCCAATTCATCAGTTTTGTCAATGAGGCTGATGCTTAGGATTCCGCCGCCTCTCTTGCGCATATTCGCTGTGATGTCCTGTGTGGCTTCGAATAATTTTTCCTTTAAAGTTAAATCAAAGAACTGGAATAGTTTTTCCTTGTTTCCATTGAAAATAAAATGTGTGTGTCCGAGTTTTTCCGTGTTGATGATGGTTGTTTGAAATCCGCCTCTCTCCATCCAGAATTTAGCTGCTTTGGCCGCTGCTGCCACTACTGAACTCTCTTCCATAGCCATAGGAATGGCGTATAATTTCCCGTTAATCAGGAAGTTAGGTGCAATTCCGTAGGGTAGATAAAAATTAGAAATGGTATTTTCGGAGAATTCATCATGGAGTTTTTGCAGTTCTGAATTTTCGTTCCAATATTGCTTTAAAACATGCTCAAAATCAGTGTCATTTTCCAAATATTCTTGGATAAGCCAGTCTATTTTTTCTTGTTTCGGCAACTTGGAAAAACCATCTATAGGGCGTGTCATTGTATATAATTTTTAAAAATCCAAAGATACAAAAATAGAAAATAAAAGAAATTTGTAAAAAATAGAATTGATTATCAGTATTTTGTAATTATTTTAGAAAAAAAATAGAAAATATTTTTGTGATTAATGATAAAGTCCGTATATTTGCACCACTTAAAACGGAAGACCCATGGTGTAACGGTAGCACACCAGATTTTGGTTCTGTTTGTCGGGGTTCGAATCCCTGTGGGTCTACAATTTCATCTATAAATCAGTAAGTTATAGGTGTGAGGGACTAAAACGGGGACTTTGATAATGTCAAAGTCCCCGTTTTTATTTTCTAATTATACCAGCCAATATATCTACTCTACTTTCATTTGGTATAATATTTTACTTTTAATCATCATTTTTTACTTCTGAACCATACACACATTTTTTATTATAAAGTTGCAGAAAAATAGAAAAGAATAATCTATCTTTTGTAGCAATAGTATAAAATATAGTCTAAAAGAATATAAAATAGCCTAACAAAGATACAAAGCCTTGTGATTATATGATGAAATAGACATTTTTGCCAAAAAATATTCTAATGAAACACAAAATAACATTATTTGCATTATTAGGAATGACATTAAGTTTTTCGCAAGATTATAGCGGAAGAGTAGGTATTAATACAGAAACTCCCAATGCGACATTGGAAGTTAAAGGTAGCCCTAACGATACAGAAGTCATAGATGGCTTTATTCCTCCTAAAATTACCTTTACTCAAATTACAGCAAAAACAAATTATAATCATCATCAGACAGGAGCATTGATTTACATTACTGATGCAACTAATTCTGAGGGAATATACAATCATCAAAATCAGTTTATCAGAACACAAGGATACTACTATTGGAATGGAACGACTTGGAGACCATTGAAAGGTAAAGATGAAGAACTTGTTCGTATTGAAACCAATACGAACAGATACGGCTGGGGACTCCCTTATAGGTTGAATAATCCTCATAATTACGATACTATTGGAGAGTATGCAGTAGATTTTTCTCTATCACAAGTCACAACAAGTAGAACAGGAGAACAATACGGGGCAACAGGTAGAGCCTCATTTGCTATTGGAACACATACCATAGCAAGTGGCGGTTATTCTTTTGCTCACAGAGAAAGGGCATTTGCCACAGGGGGATATTCTTATGCAGGAGGAATAGGAACAAAAGCCACTAACTTTGCTTCTCACGCAGAGGGGCAAGTAACCACTGCAAGTGGTTGGGCTTCTCATTCGGAAGGATATAATACGATTGCAGATGGGACAAGTTCTCACGCACAGGGGAATAGCACGATTGCGAATTCTTTTGCCGAACATTCACGAGGGACATATAATTTTTCTCCTACGCCCTATTCAAAAACGAGTTTTGATAAACGAGATTTAATAGAAAGTGTGGGAGGCGGAACAGGTTTTATTAGCACAGGAGTATATCATCGGACAAACTTATTTGAACGATACAAAAGCGGAGCATTTAAGTATAATGCCCAAGAACTTAATTATGCTAATATTCCGAACGCAAGTAAAGGGTTTCACGCTTCAGACCTTAACGGAAAGTTAAACTATCATAACGGAAATGAATGGGAAACTTATATTACAATGAAATTTGCGGATACAGAACCTAATACAGCAAAGAAAGGAGACTTATATTTTAATACCCAATTAAATACCTATTTCGCTTATGATGGAACATCTTGGCGGTCGCTTTGGTAAAGTGTTTTTTTTAATTTGTATTAAAAAAGAGGGAGAAAGTCTCCCTCTTTTTGATTATATATCAATATTTGGATAATAACTACTTTGTATAGAAATCCAAAATCTTTTGACTAAAAATATAATTATACTTGGCTTGTATAGTTGAACTTTTAGCACTTACATAATTATTTCTTGCGATATGTAAATCATAGATACTTGTTCTTCCTGCTTCATAACTTTTTTGGGCAAAATCCAACGCTAATTGAGTGCTTTTTTCGGTTTCTTGGGCAGAAAGATAATTCTGATAATAACTTTCCATATCAAAAAACACTTTTTGGATTTGTTGCAACAATTGTTGTTGCCGTTGTTGAAAGTTGTTTTTAGCCATTTCTTCATTGATTTTGGCTTGTTCTACCTGTAATTTGGTGTTGTTTTTATTGAAAATCGGAATATTTACAGATACTCCCACTTGCTGATAAAAATTCGTTTTATATTGGCCAAACAAGGCTTTTTCTTTGATGATATTTCCCAAATTATCTACCCCTGTAATATCCGTGACTAATGAATTATAATAAAAACTTCCAGCCCAGCACTCAAACTAACACTCGGTAAAAATGCGGTTTTTACCACTTCGGTTTGGGCTTCTGCCGATTTAATTTTACTCTGTGCTGATAAAATTAGTGGGTGTTTTTCTTGTATTTGTGTCAATACATTTTCTAATGAATGAAGATTATTAGGAAGTTCCTCACTCAACGCCCAATCCTCTATATCAAAACTATGATAATCATTGAGTTGTAAAGTTTGAGAAAGCGTGAATAAGGCTTTTTGAACTTCTATTTTTGCCTGATTAAGATTTTGATTTTCTTTGGCAAGTGCTGATTGGGCTTCTGCCAAAGTCGTTTGGGCAGTTGTGCCTACTTCGTTAGTAATTTTGGCTCTTTGATAGCCTTTTTGAGCATTTTCTACTGAACTCTCATAAATTTTTACGATTTCTTTTTGCAAAAGAACCGATAAATATTGCTGAATAATTTGCAACACAATATTTTCTTTCAAAATTGCAACATTATGTTGGGCAACTTCTACATCGTAGCCTCTTTTAAGAGCTTCTTTTTGCAGTCTTCCGCCATTGTAAAGCAAAATATTGGCAGATACATTAAGGTCATTATTGAAATTATCATTCCGCCCAATTCCTCCTCGAAAACCTTGTGTTTGCCCCAATCGTAATTGGTTGCTCATATTTCCACTGACAGAGGGCAATCGTTCGTTTTTGGTTATTTGTAAATTGTTTTCTTCTAATTTTAGAGCAATTTCTTTATCAATAATCTGCAAGTTATTTTTAGTGGCATAGTCAATGGTTTCTTGGAGTGTCCATTTCTTTTGAGAAAAACAAACCAATGGAAAGAATAAAATACCGAAAACAATATATTTTTTCATAAATTAAGTTTGATAGCCTAATAATTTTCTTATTTGATATAAAAACCTTTCAATAAGCCTTAAATCTTGAGTTACTATATCAGCACTGCCTTTCATTTCCTTATCAAAAATAATATCTTTATTATAAGATGTTTTTAATCCCTTTGGGAGAATAATATAGACATAGTAATTTCCATCTTTATCAGGAGTAAGGGATATATTTTTCACTTGTCCTTCTATAATGCCGAATTCTTGATAGCGATAGTTGTCTAATTTAACAAGAACTTTGTTACCTATTGCTATTTTTCCTGAATTAGTTGAAGGAATATTCATTCTACCAACTATTCCTTCTTTTTTGTTAGGCATTATAGAAATAATATTTTCTCCTGCGGAAATATGCTGATTAATTCCTAAAAAATTCTGGAAACTCACAATACCATCGGTGGAGGAAGTGAGAAGATAATTCTGTTCCCATTGAGTAATGGATTTCCTTAATTGCTCTAAAAGATATAATGATTGAGTAGAATAATTAGTTCTATCCTTTACAGAATTTATATTAATATTTTTTTTACTTTTTTGTAAGTTTTTTGCTCCATCTTCCAGTTGAGAAATAGACATTTTAATACCTTCTATACTTTGTTGAGCCTGTAAAAATTTTAACCTTTCATTTTCAAATTCCATCTTAGAAATAACACCTTGTTCAAAAAGTAAGGAAGATCTTTCGTAATTTTTCTTTGTAAGGGAATATTTAGCAGTCTCCAAATTTAGTTGTTGTTTGAGTATATTTAGTTGGTTTTTATTTTCACTGATATTTTGGCTTATAGCAATATCATCAGGAGCGTAAGGTTTTAGATTAGTAAAAAGAATTTCATCTGTAAGGGCTTTTGCAAAATTATTATAGTCTCCTTGTAATTCTCCCAATCGAAAATGAGATGTTTTAGATAGTGGAAAACTAACTATATCATTCGCATTTATAGAATTTACAATATCTTTTAATTCCAAAATATCTTGATAGTTGGCTGTAGATTGTAGAACGACAAGAATATCTCCTTTTTGAACTTTTTGTTGATCTTGGATTAGTATTTTTTCAATTTTGGAACTAATACGAGCCTCTATTTTTTCAGGGGGATTTTGTGAAGATATGATAATAGGAGCATTAATAAATTCAGGATATTTAATAATATAACTCATTATCAGTATTATAACTAATATAGCAAAAAATAAAGTATTTCCCCATCTTATCATCCAATGAGGTGGGGTTGTTAGTATTTCCTGAACATCTTCAGAGCGAAGATTGATATTATCCAATGTGTTACTATTAGTTTCCAAGTTCTAATTGATTTTTAATAAGTCTAAAATATTCTCCTTTTAGTTTAATTAGCTCATCGTGCGTCCCTTCTTCGACTACTTTCCCATTATCAAGAACTATTATTTTATCCGCATTCTTTACTGTGGATAGCCTATGAGCAATAATGATAGCAGTTTTCCCTTTGAAAAAATATTGAAGATTATTCATTATTATCTTCTCATTATTAGCATCAAGGGAACTTGTTGCTTCATCAAAAAATATGTATTCAGGTTCTTTATATACTGCTCTTGCAATAAATAGTCTCTGCTTTTGTCCTCCACTCATACCAACGCCTTCATTTCCTATTTTCGTGTTGTAACTTAAAGGGAGTTCTTCTATAAAGTCTTTTATATTCGCTATTTCTACGGCTTTTTTTAATTTTTCTTTATTGATGTATTCTTCTCCAATGGCAATGTTTTCGGCTATTGTATTGTTGAAGATGTACCCATCTTGCATTACTACTCCACATTTTTCTCTCCAAACGCTGGGAGATATATTTTGAAGAGAAGTAGAGCCGATGGATATATCTCCTTTATTAGGAGGATAGAATTTCATTAACAATTTCAGAAGAGTTGTTTTTCCACTTCCACTTGCCCCTACAATGGCAGTAGTTTTATGGTAAGGAATATTAAGGTTAAGATTCTCGAAAATGAAAGAATCAGACCCAATATATCTAAAACTTAAATTTTTAATTTCAATGTCTTTTTTAGGAATATCAGAAGTATATTGAGTATTTACATCTTCTTCATCCTCTTTTTTATGAATTTCATTCAATCGTTCCAAAGAAATACTGGCATCTTGCAGTTGCTTTACAAAATCAATAACTTGATGTATAGGACTATTGAGTTGCCCCATAATGTATTGTATAGAAAGCATCATCCCCAAAGTTAGTTCTCCATCGATAACTAACTTCGCAGATAGGAAACTGATAAGAATATCCTTTATGTGATTAATAAAATTACCTCCGACAGATTGTACTTGTTCGAGTGAAAGAGATTGAATTCTTAATTTGAATAGTTTTACTTGAAGAAATTCCCAACTCCACCGTTTTTGTTTTTCTGCATTATGGAGTTTTATTTCTTGCATTCCATTGATTAGTTCTATCACTTTACTTTGTTCAGAAGAAACTTGTGAAAATCGTTTGTAGTCAAGTTCTTTTCTCTTTTTTAAGAAAAAACTAATCCATAGTGAATACAGGACAGCTCCTATCATAAAAATAATGTATAGTTTATAATCATAAAAAAGTAGAATTATACTATAAACAATAAAATTCAAGATAGAAAATAGTGTGCTTAAAGAAGATGTAGTAAGCAGATTTTGTATTCTACTATGGTCGCCAATTCTTTGCATAATATCCCCTGTCATTCTTGTATCAAAGAAACTTATGGGGAGTTTCATTAGTTTTATAAAAAAATCTGAAATTAATGAGATGCTTATCCTTGAAGTTAAGTGTAATAGAATCCAACTTCTAATAATGTCGATTCCTGTACTACCAAAGAATAGCATAATTTGAGCAATCAGTACAAGATAAATAAAATTAATATCTTGGTTTTGAATACCTACATCCACTATACTTTGAGTAAGAAAAGGTACAATTAGTGACAGAATACTTCCTGACAATAGACCTATCGCAAGTTGGAATAAGAGAGATTTGTATTTTACAATATATCTGAAAAGGAAACTAATGTTAATTCCATTATCATCTTTGGACTCTTTTTCCTTATAAAAAAGAGGGGTAGGTTCTAAAAGTAAGGCAATTCCTTCTTCTGTATGCTCATTGGCATTTTCCCCTATCCATAATTTTATAAACTCTTTTTTTTTGTAAGAAATTAATCCATAAATAGGGTCAGATATATATACCACATTATTTTTATCAATTTTATAAACAACTACAAAGTGATAATTATCCCAATGGATAATACAAGGAAAGGGAGATTCTTCTTTCAGCATATTGAAAGATGTTCTTACACCTAAAGTCCTATATCCTAATTTTTCACAAGCATTACTCAAGCCTAACAAACTACTTCCTTCTCGTGTCGTTTCAGATAGACCTCTTATATATTCTAAAGAGAAATTTCGTTTATAATATTTGCATATAATCCTTATACAGGTTGGACCACAATCTTTTGCATCAGGTTGTTTATAAAAAGGAAATTTATTCAACTTTATCATTAAATATTATATTTTTATTTTAAAAGACTTAGAAGACATTTCTTTTATTTTTTGTAAAATATATAAATTAAGTTTCTCATTAGATAAAGATAACTCATTTAAAATAAAACTTTCTAGCTCTTCATCTGTTTTTGTAGTTTCTAAAGCTCTTAATAACATTTCTTTTCCTCCTTTTTCTATAATTATATCAACTAAAATAGCTCCTACTAAATAATCCCCTGTTACTCTTATTTCAAAAGTTGGAAAATTAAAAATATTAAACTGGACTATATTTTTTTCTAAAATATGTTGTTCTAATTTAGAAAATAATTCCTGTAAAGAATATGATGAAAGTACATTTTTTCCACTATGGTAAATACTAATACCTGATAGTAGTAAATAATGCGCACTTTCAAATTTACTATTTAAATGATGTATTAACTCGTGATGATGGAACTCTCCATAAAATTTAGTGGTATAAACTATTTTATTTTTAGAGTCAAAGAATGCACAATGCTCATTGTTTGCAGGAAAGAAAGAAAATCCTCTATATAGATTTAATTCTTGACAGTTTTCAAAAATATAATATTCTGTTTTTAAATTATTTAGATTAAATCTTTCTTTTAAGTTGTTCAGAAAAAGATTAGCTTTTTTAGCATCGGAATAATTAAACTTATTTTGCTTAGAAAAGTGATAATTAATATTACCTACATTTCGACTTTTCCAACCTTTTGTAGAATATGTGAGATAGTTATCTAATAAGAATTCTCCTTTGCCATTTTTTATTGCTATAACATTTACTATAGCCATCGGCTTAAAATGATAATTTTCATCTACCCAATAAAAAATAGAGGAAATTTTAAATTTTTCTTCTTCTATTTTTTCTATCTTCAATACCTGATTTTCAAATCCTAATTCATATAAAGAGGGATTAAAAAAACCTTCTGAAGACAATAAATCACATTCATTTTTCCAAAAACTACATAGTTTTTGTTTATCTTGTACATTCCAAACTTCTAAGTAGGAAGTCCATAGATTATATATTTTTTTCTGATCGCTATTAAAAGAAATTTCATAATCACTATTAGTAATTTTTATTTGAGATGCTACATTATTTATAGAAAATATTAGTAGCATAAGAATTATACTATTTTTCATGTAATAATTTATTTAAAGAATGTATTGTTTCTAAACATAGAACACTAGGTGTATTTTTCCAATCATAAAACCTTAGTAATTGATATGCAAATCCAGCATTTCCCATAAATAAACCTAATATTTCTGTTTTTCCATCTGCTCCATTTTCAAAAAAACTTAAATCATTTTCAATATTATTACATAACCAGCTTATGTATGAGAGTACCTTATTTTTAATTTCATCATCATTTAATTTTATTCCAATTCCGTATAGTATTTCGGCATTACCTAAACCTCCATGGCAAATACTTTCATTCTTATACAAACCTCTCTCTATGATATTGTTTTTTGCTATTATAATTTCATCATTAATTAAATCATCTTTATAATAGTTAGAAATTAATATTCTGCCTAATGCTACTCCTGAAGATCCATGACACCAAGCAACAGGATCGTTTAATACCCCAACATCTTCTCTATTATCAACCCATCCATTAATGTTTTTGTTGAAAAATGATCTATCATGATTTAAAGAACTTATTATTTTATCTTTAAACCTATTATCAGATATTGCTATTTTAGATAGAACATATGAAAAAGAACTTGACCCATGAGCAAAACCTCCCATTGCCTTATTTTGCTCACTATATACATTCCAATAAGAAAGATTTCTACTATCAGTAACTTCATTCATTATTATTTTTTCTTTACAGATTTCTATAACTTCATATATATTATCCAATAATGATTCTGGGAAAAAAGATATATTACTGATCAAAAAATCTATTAATCCATATACTCCTAGTAAATAATCATTTTGTTCAGATTGTTCTACTAAAAATTTTATATCAAGAACTGTTTTCTTAGCAATATCCCAATTTTCATTAGTATCTAAATTTATATCTTGTAATAACAAATATATAAATGATGAAGGGAAAGAATATGGTGATATAGGATAGGATTTTATCATATCATTTGTCAAGTTTTGATAGTATTTATTGTCATACCTTTCCTGACATATTCTTTTTAATTCATTAAAAATACTAATATATACTTTCTTATATTTCTCATCTTTTGTCTTATCATATAATTGGATAAATAACAAACACATTCCTGACAAACCATCATATAAATCATAATTCATTAATGATATATCATATTTTCCGTTCGTTTCTCTAACTTTTGATATCCAATTAATACCATTTTTATCAATCAAAGCAGAATCTAAAATAATATCAGCTATTTTACATGCTATTTTTAATAATTTCGTTGAATCAAAATTTTCAACTTCATTTATATAATTTATGTGTCTTTCATTCTTATAATAGCCTTTTTCCTTATATTCCATATAGTCAAATGCAAAACTACAAGTAGATTTTATTATATTTTCTTGTATTTCCATATTTTTTTCAGAAAAATGCTCTATTCTATCGGAGACAAAACTGATTGGATTAAAATCCCATTTTGATAAAATATTATCGTTTCCATCTATTAAAACTCCTTTATTCACATCATAATAGAAAAAAGGAATGTCAAAATTATCTATTTGGGTATAAATAGATTCTATCAAACTATTTATATCTATATCATAACCATCAGTGTAAAAATGAGATACTAATTCATGTAAGATTTCTTTTATATGTTCTCTATTATTATAATATTCAGGAGTTAAGGATTCCTCTCTAATTTGTGAGTATATAGATGTAGCATGGAATAAAACTCTTATTACTTTTATAAAGTCTTTATTGTCCTCTATATATATTTTTAGTTTTTCTTTATTTGAAATGATATATCTATAAATTTCTTTAAAACCATTGATAAAAAATGGAAGTAATTTTTCAGTTATTTCAAAATATTTACTATCTATTTTAGGAATATGTAAATCATCACTATCCGAGAATAATCGCTCTTTTATTTTATATGAGAAATCCTTTTTATCCCATTCATATTCATCAATAGATTGATTATTAATTCTAAATAATACTGAGCTGAGTACCATAGAGTCTAATTCTACATTTGTAACCATTATTTCAGGTAAAAAACCTATTTTTTTTACACTTTCAGTATATACCCCTCTTATCGAATTAATATTTTTTAAAAAGGGCTTGGTAATTAACATCTCTAAATCAAAAAAAGAAGGCTTATTATCTCCTATTAAAACATTATCAGGAATAATATCTGTACTCCCTAACATATGGAATATACACATAATTTTCCCAAGGTTTTCGTAATATTTTTCTATATCTTTTTCAGATACAAAATTATTGGAGTATTCTATTTCAGACATCCAAGCATGATTATCATAAGACAGTATTATAGGAGGAGTTATATTAATTTCTACCTCTTTCTTTAAAAATGAGATTAATTCATGAAAAAAGATTTCATTATAACAATTTCTATTTTTAAAATATAAGGACTTTTTATTATTAAATTTTATTTGTATTACACTTTCTCCATTTTTATGAATATCACCTTTAAATAAAATTATATCGTGTATATTGTGTATATCTAAATGAAAAGTGTCCTTAATACTTTTTTGATCTTCGACTAATAACTTACAAAAATATCCAATATAGTTTACTATATTGTTAATAACTTTAGTTAGTCTATTTCTTAAACCACTATATTTATTAAATAAATATGTTTTCCATTCAGAAGTGTTAGATAATATTACAAAACTTTTTAACTCATTATTTTTATCTAAAACACCAGCCCTTTTGGATATATTAAATTCATGTACTAATACAAAGGCTAAAAGTTCATTTTTTATCTTTAGATTTATTTGGACAATCAAATGATCCTTAGTAAAGTTATCTAATGGAGCATCTATTAATTTTATATATTTTTCAATATAATCGTTAATTTCTTTCAGACAAAAATATAAATTTCCTTCTATATTTTCATCAATATTGGTGTCATAATCTGTAAAAGAAAACATACATTAAAATTTTATATCATAAAACTATATAAATATTAAAGAGAGAAAAAATTCTCTCTTTAATATCTAAATTTATGGCTCTATATTCATCTCTACTTCGGAATACGATTTAGGTTTAGGTATCTTAGGACCATCAGGAGGTGGAGGACAATTACATACAGCTATACTATCACATTTAGAACTTGATCCTGTACGTCCACAAGATCCACCACCTATAACTTTTGCCATATTTCCTTTTGACAATTTAC
>JABCOA020000060.1 GCA_013333875.2 Flavobacteriaceae bacterium
GGAGAGGCTACATTTAGTAGTGATTTGGATATCAATGCTATAGAAAGCAGCCAAGTACGAATAGTGAATGAAAGAATTATTAACCAGATTTTTAATGAAATTGTAGCAAATTGGTAATGGAAACAAGAATAATAGACCTTATAAAAAACCCTGAAACTCTTAGGGTAGAGGATTTAAACTTATTGGAAACAGAAATAGAAAGATTCCCTTATATGCAGGGTTTGAGGGCTATTTATCTTTTGGGAGTTCATCGTTTTTATAATGAGCATTTCCCGAAAGAATTAGCAAAAACCGCTGCCTATACGACAGACAAGAGAATTTTGTACAATTTGATTAACAAAACCAATGAAAATATGGCTGCGGCCTTGGCAGCAAGTCCGTTTCCTTTCAAAACAGAATTTACTACAAAAACACCTGCGCTTCAAGAAATTAAAGCAGAGGAAACTCCTATTCACACTGAAGAGGAAGTTGTGGAAAATACTGATTTAGTTGTTGAAACACAATCCATTGAAATCAGTGAACAAGTATCTTTTGTAGAAGAAAATACAAACGAAGAACAACAAACAACAAACAACGAAACTCCTTCTATACCAGAAGTTTTGCCTGTAGAAGAACCTCAGTATAACGCCCCTTCTCCAGAAAAAAGCGAGTATGAACAAAAGAAACTAGCCATCGATGAATACATCGCTGCTGAAATGGCAAAACTAAAATCTGGAGCAGCTACAGAGGAACCTTCTATCGCTGAAAAAGAAGAAGATGTAGAGCCTGTTAAAGCCGTTGAAACAATCAGCGAAAAAGAAGAAATTGTAGTTGAGGAAGTTAAAGCTGAAGAAATCTCTCTAACAGAAACAGTAGAGGAAAAAGAGGTTGAGGTTGAAACTGAACCTGTTGTTGAAACTGAAGAAGAGAGATTTTCTGCAGAAGAATTGGCTAGTCCAGAAACATTTAACCTGAAAAAGCCTAAAGAAACGACAATTGATTTCTATAACAGAAAACAAACTGGATATGCAGAAGAAACTTCTGCCCTAAAAGAAGATTACTACTCTTCAGCAAAACCAGTTGAGGAAAATTCAACCAAAGGAACAAATGTTGATTTTTATACTAAAAAACAAACAGAGCCAGTAGAAGAAGCTCCTGCGCAAAAAGAAGATTATTATTCTGTAAAACCTGTTTCTGAAAGTTCAGCTGAAGATGAAACAAAAGAAACAACAATTGATTTTTATGCTCAAAAGCAAACTATAGCGGAAACCGCTGTACAAAAAGAAGATATCTACTCTTCAGAAAAAACAACTGAAAACAAAGAAATAGAGACAACTATAGATTTTTACGCTAGAAAACAAACTGAATCCGTAGAGGAAACTCCTGCACAAAAAGAAAATCACTACTCTTCGGAAGAAACAATTTCGGAAAGTTCAACTGAAAACGAAGCAAGAGGAACAAACATTGATTTTTATGCTTCTAAAAAGCCTATTTCTGATACACAAGAAGAGCAAAAATCAGCCCATTCTCCTGTGGATATTTATCAAAAACCTATTGAAACAAAAAACACTGAAAAGGATGAGCCAGTGGAAGTTTATAAAAACCCTGTAGATTTCTATTCTTCTCAGAATAAACCTGTTCAAGAAGAGGAAAATATTTCTGCAACAGAAGATGTAACAGATAGCGAAAAAACTAAACCAAAAGCGGAAACAGAGCCAGTAAAAGTTACAGAAGTAGAGAAACCAGCTTCTAATAGTAATGTAACTTCGTTCATCAGTACTTGGAAAAGTTGGTTGAAAATAGACCATTCAGAAATCGTTACTCCTTCTGAACAAGACAAAAAAGCTGCAATCATTGACAAATTCATAGAAAATAATCCAAAAATCTCTCCGATAAAAGAGGATGTAGATTTTATCGTAAAGGAAAAGAGCAATGATATCTCCCACCTGATGACAGAAACCCTTGCTCAGCTTTATGTAGAACAAAAACTCTACACCAAAGCCATCCAAGCGTACAAAATTCTTCAAGAAAAACATCCAGAGAGAACGGATGAATTCGAAGAAAGAATAGAGGAAATCAAAAAATCAAGAAACATTAAGTAAATAAAAAAGCCTTCAAAATTTGAAGGCTTTTCTTTTTTATTGAAAGAGAAATTAAACTACTCCTTGTGCAAGCATAGCATCAGCAACTTTTACGAAACCTGCGATGTTTGCTCCTTTTACATAGTTTACATATCCATCTTCTTCTTTTCCGTATTTTCTACATACTTCATGGATTCCTCTCATGATCGTTTGTAGTTTTTCATCTACTTCTTCTGCAGACCAGCTCAAACGGATAGAGTTCTGTGTCATCTCTAAACCAGATGTCGCTACTCCACCAGCGTTAGATGCTTTCCCTGGAGAGAATAATAATTTATTTTCCAAGAACAGCTCCATTGCTTCTAATGTACAAGGCATGTTTGCAGCCTCAGTTACACACTTACAACCATTTGCTACCAAGTTTTTAGCATCTTCTATGTTTAGCTCGTTTTGAGTAGCAGCAGGGATAGCTACATCACATTTCACTTCCCAAGGGCGTTTTCCAGCGAAGAATTTAGCATTTGGATATTTTTTAACATAATCCTCAGCTCTGTTATTTCCGCTAGCTCTTAGTTCTAGTAAGAAGTCGATTTTATCTCCACTTACTCCTTCTTCATCATATACATATCCATCAGGACCAGAGATAGTTACTACTTTACCTCCTAAATCATTTACTTTTTTAACAACTCCCCAAGCCACATTTCCGAAACCTGATACAGTCACGATTTTACCTTTGATGCTTTCTCCTTTAGTTTTAAGCATTTCTTCAGCAAAGTATACAACTCCGAAACCAGTAGCTTCTGGTCTAATCAATGAACCACCGAAAGAAAGACCTTTTCCTGTCAATACTCCTGTGAATTCATTTCTCAATCTTTTATATTGCCCGAACATGTAGCCTACTTCTCTTGCTCCTACACCGATATCACCAGCAGGTACATCCGTGTCAGGACCGATATGTTTAGCCAATTCCGTTGCGAAAGACTGGCAGAATCTCATGATTTCGTTGTCTGATTTCCCACTTGGGTCAAAGTCAGAACCACCTTTACCACCACCCATTGGAAGTGTAGTCAAGGAATTTTTGAAAGTCTGCTCAAACGCCAAGAATTTAAGGATGCTCAAATTCACAGAAGGGTGAAAACGAATTCCTCCTTTGTATGGTCCGATAGCTGAGTTCATCTGTACTCTGTAGCCTCTGTTTACTTGGATTTGTCCTTTGTCATCTACCCAAGGAACTCTGAAAATAATCGTTCTCTCTGGCTCAGCCATTCTTTCCAAAAGCATTTTGCCTTGGTACTGTTTTTTAGTTGCGATGAAAGGAATTACCGTTGCAGCAACTTCCTTTACTGCCTGAATAAACTCAGTTTCATTTGGGTTTCTTGCTTCAACCCCAGCAACAAATTTTTGAATCTCTTGCTCTACATTGTACTGTTCCATAATAATATGATGTAAAATAATTTATATATTGAGCAAATTTAAGGCTTTTTTTGCCTTAAACCTAATAATATTGACCTAAAAAAATCATTCTATATTTACCACACTTTCTATGCTTGGGACATGCTGTTTTACAGTGGTTTCCACGCCTGATTTTATAGTAGAATTACTGATATGGCAGCCAGAGCAATTCCCTAAAAGTCTGACATACACCTTGTTGTCTTTTATTTCTACCAGTTCTATATCACCGCCATCATTATTCAAAAATGGTCTGATGCTTTCCAATGCTTTTTTTACTTTCGTTTCTATGCTTTCTTCCATGAGGATTTTACTTATTTTTTAGTTGAACAACCTGCCATTGTGGTAATTTTAACAGCCTCTGTCGGAGGGAGATTTTTATTTCTTTCTATGAGGCTTTCTATCATATTTCTCGTGATTTCTGTGTAGATTTCTGATATTTTAGTTCCGTCATTCAGAGCAGCTGGTTTTCCTGTGTCTCCTGCTTCTCTTATTCCTTGTATCAAAGGTATTTCGCCCAAAACAGGAATTCCTAAATCTTTTGCTAAATTTTGGGCACCTTCTTTCCCAAAGATATAATATTTATTATCTGGAAGCTCTTCTGGAATAAAATACGCCATATTCTCCACAAGCCCTAAAACAGGGATATTGATACTCTCCATCTGGAACATTGCGATTCCTCTTCTCACATCTGCCAGAGCCACATGCTGAGGCGTACTTACAATAACCGCTCCCGTAACAGGAAGTTCCTGGACTACAGACAGATGTATATCTCCCGTGCCAGGAGGAAGGTCTATGAGTAGAAAGTCCAGCTCCCCCCAGTCCGTATCACGAATCATCTGATGAAGGGCTTTTCCTGCCATTGGCCCTCGCCAAACTACGGCTTTATTTGCGCCTGAAAAATACCCAATGGACAGCATTTTTATTCCATACTGCTCTATGGGCTTCATAAGGTGTTTTCCTTCGATTTGGATGGAACTTGGTTTATCGCCTTCGGTATTGAACATTGTAGGAATAGAGGGTCCATATATATCCGCATCCAGCAGTCCTACTTTGAAGCCCATTTTTGATAAAGTTACCGCCAAGTTAGCTGTTACAGTAGATTTGCCTACACCTCCTTTTCCTGATGCTATGACAATGATGTTTTTAACCCCTTGTATTTCTTTTCCTCTGATATTTGGCTTTGGTTTAGTTTCTGGAGAAGAGATTTTTAGTTTTAATACATATTGATTATTAAATTCCTTGAAAAACGCCTCTTTTATGGCTGTTTCTAGTTTTTTCTTCTCGTGCATAGCTGGAGAATGGGCTACCATATCTATATAGACATCATTTTCAATGATTTGTAGATTGGTTACCAATTCCTCTATTCCTATTTTTTTTAAAAAATCTTCTACTTTTTTTCTCTCCAACATGATTAAAATATGTTATGACAAATTTAATTATTTTTTTGAATAAAGCATTCTATAAATCACCTCTATTTCCAAATAAAAAAGAGAGATTTCCCAAAAGTGAAACCTCTCCTATTATTATAAATTAAAATATAGTCTTTAGAAATCTACAATGAAGCCATTTCTTGTATTTTTTCATTGGTCAATATTCTTTTTGCAAATCTGAATCTCAAGCCCCAATATTTTTCATTTAGGGAAGATATTGTAACTCCTTTAGATGTGGATGCATGGATAAATTTGATTTCTCCTTCTGGTGTAATTTCTTGAACGATACCCACATGTGAAATTCTGCTTCCTCTTGTTTGGAAAAATAGTAAATCCCCTTTTTCTAGTTCTTCTCTTTCTACTCTTTCCCCTTCCTGAGCCTGAGCCGAAGAGATTCTAGGAAGATTTATCCCTGTGGCTGAACCATAAACCGAAAGAACAAATGCAGAGCAGTCTATCCCGCTTCTAGTCATCCCGCCAAATCTATATGGCGTCCCGATGTAAGTATTTGCTTCGCTAAGAATACCATCTATAGTAGAAGACTTTTTCTTTGCCATTTTTCTTGCAGAAACCGTTTTTTCTTCAGTTTTTTCAATGGCTTTATTTGATTCTAGTTCTTTTTTATACTCTTGAGTCAAAGATGTAAAATGAGACTTTTCTTCTGCTAAAACTTCTGGTTTATATGCTGATGGAGTAGCCACTACATAATTGGACACACAAGACTGAAGAGAAAACAACAATCCTGCCATAAGACTATAAAATAAAACGCTTTTTTTCATCAATTGGGATATCTTCATAGGGGGTAAACTTTTTGAGTTACTTCTATTTTGAACGGGGCAAAGTTAGAAAAACTCGACAAAAATAAAAATGATTTTTGTCAGTTAGTCCGTTTTTTAACAAAACTTTAAAACTAAAATTGCTGTTTTCAGGGAATTTAAGGCTTTTTGGGTGTCTCCATTTTTTTTAAACTTTTTATTAACATTTTATTAACAAAAGCCTGTTTTTATAATTTTGATTTTTCTTATCTTTGCACCCTCAAAATATACATCATATATAATAATGAATTTATCAAAAGAAGTAAAAGCGGGACTTATTGCAATTTTTGCAATTATAAGTTTCATGTTATTTTTTCAGTTTTTGAAAGGGAAAAATGTATTTTCTACGGATAATTTTTTCTTTGTAAAATATGACAATGTAGATGGACTGGAGCCCTCTAACGCAGTCACTATCAATGTATTGAAAGTTGGATTGGTAGACCAGATTATTCCTATAACATCTAAAGATGGCAAAATAAGTTTCGTGGTAAGAATTTCTGTGGATGACCAGTATTCTTTCTCTAAAAACTCACCAGTAGAAATCTTCGAACCAAGTTTAATGGGCGGTAAGCAACTGAAAATCAATTTGGTTTATGATAATAAAATTGCGAAAGACGGCGATACATTGGGAGGAAAATTCCAGCTTTCTGCGATCAATGCTATGGCATCCGAAATGGGACCGAAAGTTTCCAGCGTTCTTACAAAAGTAGATTCTACATTGGCTAGCACAAATAAAATCCTAGACGAGCAAAATAGAAGAGAAATAAAACAACTTTTGGCGAATCTAAACGCCACTGTATCAGCTTTCAAAACTACAGCTGACCAAACCAACAGACTTTTGTCTTCTAACGAACATAAAATAAGTTCTCTGCTGGATAACGCAAACCAAACGATGGTTTCTACGAAAAATACAGTAGATAAATTTGGAAAAGTAGCAGATGAAATAGATGCTAAAAAACTCAACCAATCCATAGAAGAACTCAGCAAAACAGCCAATCAGCTAAACCAAGTAATCGCAGGAATAAACCGAGGAGAAGGCTCTCTAGGAAAACTAATGAAAGATGAAGAGCTTTACAATAATTTAACAAAAACTTCTAACTCACTGAACGAGCTTATAAGCGATTTAAAACAAAACCCAAAGAAATACATCAACATTTCTGTATTTGGGAAGAAATAAATACAAACAAGACTACTAATTACATAAATAAAGCAGCCAAAAAGGCTGCTTTTACTATTAATTTTTTTTGTTTTATTTTTACTTATAATCATACACCAAACCATGTGAATTATACAATTGATACATTTTATCCATATACTCTTTGTGTTTTTCTTCTATAAACCAAAATACATGCAGTCTCTTATAACCAAATGATTTCAATATATCAGTAACTTTTTGCTGATTGTATTCCCATAATTCCAACATTAAAATTGGTTTTTTTTCTTTAATAAATTCCAACATTCCCATAACTGCATTTTCCTCATTCCCCTCTATATCTATCTTTACAAAACATAATTCATCAAAATCTTTATAATCAATAAAACTATCAAATGAAACTATTTCTATATCTTCCTTATTTTTCTTATCCTCATTCATAACTAATGAAGACTCAGCTGTTTCCTCAGAATTATAGTATATAGTAAGGGTCTCATTTTTAATACCTAAACCTAAATTATAAACTTTAGCATTTTCAGAACATTGATTTTCTTCTAGATTTTTTAGAATCATTTGATAGCTTGATTTCATGGGCTCAAAGGTGATTACTTCCCATTTATTTTTAGCCATCAAAACAGTATATCTTCCTATATGTCCTCCCACATCGACAAAAGTCCCTTTCTTATCCTTTAATACATCCAAAAGGAAATAAGGAATATCAGGTTCATAGGATTCCAAACACGGCCAAAAATCTATTGTATTTGCTCTTGTATTAAGCACTATATTCCTTAACCTGAATTTTGCTGCAGGAAATGCTATCGGATTCTTCATCCCTATTCCCTTAAAAATGTAATGAGAAAAAAAGGATATAAAAACCCTAAATTTACCTCCTAAAATTTGACTACTAATACTCCTTAATGCATTTTTAAAAATTTGTAGTTTTTTCATAATATAGATATCTATTTTATTTTTTTACTAACAATTAAGACTATTCCTCTATCTTATTATCTCTATTTTTAATGATTTTTATAACTTTTCAAAAACCACCAACCTATATCAGATAGATATTGTGTGCAAATTACTCATATTTATTTGTATATTCAAGAAATTACCTTTTTATTTTTACCTCTTTTACAAGTTTATATCAATTAAGAAAATTTACATTATGAATAAAAAAGAATTACTAAATTTGCCTCCCAAGTTATAATAATCCAATTGTGAAAGCAGAAACTCCTGATAACATAGAAACCAAAAATCCTAGGATAATGATTTATCCTTCTTCTCATGTTCTAAAATCAGAGGA
>JABCOA020000061.1 GCA_013333875.2 Flavobacteriaceae bacterium
CTTATCTGTATGGATTTAGACCCTATGGAGGAAGATGGGCTTGCTGGGCAGATTATCATCATTTCCCTTGCAGAAAATATAGAAGACTACTATGTGGGACACCTTCAGTTCAGAATGAGAGCTTGGGTAGATTATATGAATGATTCTATTTCATCTGGACGATTAAGCTATGATGAAGAGGAAGATATCATGAAATTTGAAGGAAGGGATTCTGGGCTTCCAGCTTATTATGATGAAGAGGACAGAACAGCTTTGGAAGATTATATCGCGAAGGAATTTGATGAGTTTAATGATGTGTTCCATGAGCTGGAATCTCCTGATATTCACTGTGATGTATATATTATAGAGCCTACGCCAGAGGCTAACTACTATACGCTGGTAACGGGTGGAATGGGCGCTCATAGAATGAATGTTCCTGCGGACTACCCATACACGCCAAATATAGAGCTGGCAATCAATCTGCCGCCGACTTGGGATATAAAAAGCCAAGAGGAAAAAGATTATTGGCCTATTCGTTGGCTGAAAATGTTGGCTCGTCTGCCTATCAATCATAATACTTATTTAGGAAACGGGCATACCATTCCATCTAATGAGGCTTTTGAGGGGACTAATTTCAAAGGTGTGATTCTCGTAGCGGCTCAGTCTAATGAGAAAAACGAGGATGGAGAGAACCTTCCAGCTATTGTGGAACTTCCGAGCAAGAGAAGAGTTGAGTTTTTCTATATCCAGCCGTTGTATCAAGAGGAAATGGATTTCAAATTAGACCAAGGAACAGATGCTTTGTTTGACAAGTTTATAGAGCAGGATGTACCATATCCGCCAGTAGTGGATGTAAATAGAGTAAATGTCTGCGAAGGCTATGCACCAGCAGAAAACCCAAATCTTTTGGATAATGTGGCATGGGCGTTCAATGATAAAATTTACGAATCTTTACAGAATTTCTGGATGGCTGTCTATGATTACAACCAAGATATAGACAACAATCTGGATGATTACGCACCGCATTCTACAATTTTCAATTCTAAAAAAGTGAAAGTAATGTATGAGGCTTATATCAAGGATGAAAAATCGCTTTGGAAGTATGAAAAACTTCTCAATCCAGATACTTTCGATGGAGAGCCTGAAGATGACGGATTGTATTATGCAGAAATCATGGCAGAATGCGAGGCTTATGAAGACCATTTCGGAGCAATAGAACTATTGCAGTGGATTCATAATTCATTGGCTAGTAAAGAATTAGGAGATCATATATTCTTTGAAGGCTTCAGTATCGAGGGCTACGAAGAAGATGGAACGCCTGTAATTAGCTTACACTTAGGAAGTTAATAATCAGTGATAGATAAAGAAAATCCCTTTGATGAAAACTCAAAGGGATTTTTTATTGATAAATTTAAGCAAAGTCAATATCTATATAAGGAATATTCTGATTTTTAAGTAAGTCTATTGTAGCATTATCAAATGGACGCTTACAATCTAACACGATTAAATATTCTAGGTTTTTAATATTAGCCAGTTCATTCACATTTTTAAGGTTAAAACAGGAAACTAAGTCTAAATAGCTTAAAGAGGGCAAATGAGTAAATAACTCACAATCTATTTCAGCCCTTTTGATTCCATTCAAAGCAATGTACTTCAAATTTTTAAATTCTTTTAATTTTGAAATAGAAAAGTCCTGTCCTGAAAACCCAACAAGACTAATTGACTCCAATAAATCAGGGTTTATATTTTCTAATATATTCAATGATTTACCATGATGAAAGCTGGCATGAATTAGTTTCTTAAAGTTTTTAATTTCATCAAGTTGTTGGATGTTTTTATACTTTGAGATATTGCACTCTAAGTAACTGATATTAGGGAAATTATTTGCCTTAAGCCCAAATAAACCATTAGTTTCACTTCTTGATATAAATGCTGAAAGATTGGGCATTTCCAGACTTGCTGGTATTTCAAATTTTTCATCATCCCATTCTCTTGGAATGAAAAAATATAATGTTTCTAATGTAAGCGCAGAATTTTTTATGGTATTTTCTAATTTAGAAAAACAAACATATGGAAAAGCCAAAACTTTCAAATTACCAAGCGTATTTATCCAATCTGGCAAGTCGGATATATCATACTCACCAGATTCTGGCTCCTCAATAATCAATGTTTGAATTTTTGACAACTCTTCTGAAGAAGGGGGTTTATCCCATGTCAGAAATTTAATATTTTCAAACCTGTCATAGTCATCCTGTAAAGTCTCCAGTTCATCATCATCTGCCGCTAAGCAATAAGTGGTCAGATGTGGCTTTATCCACTGACTTAATTCAATACTTTTAAAAATAAATTTACTCATTTTTTAAAACAATTCTTTTGGGATTTTACAGACTGGGATAGGGTTTATTTTGTGCTGGGTAGCCCTATTTAGGCGGTCATATATCATAAAAACTTCTTTTTCTCTGCCAGAGAAGTCCTCTGCGGAATGGTCTTGGTGAACGCCCATAGCCCATTCCAGCTCTGGGTAGGTGGCGCCTATCTGCTGTTCATCGGTTCGTTCGGTGTCCCATAGCCCATCGGTAGGAGCTGCTTTTTGGATGCTTTCAGGGATGTTCAGTTCTTTGGCTAGTTCATAGACTTGGGTTTTGGTTAAATCTCCAATCGGCGAAATATCCACGCCGCCATCTCCGTATTTTGTGAAAAAACCGATGCCGAAATCTTCTATTTTATTGCCTGTTCCTGTAACCAAAAGGTTATGAATCTGCCCAAAATAGTACAGTGTAAGCATTCTGAGCCGAGAGCGGGAATTGGCAAGGGAAAGCTCTCTATTCTGTGTAGTGGAGCTTTTGCTGATAACATTTTTTTCAAAAACATCAAAAGTTTTTGTCAAATCTATTTCCAGACTTTCCACATTTTCAAAGTTGTTTTTCAGAAAGGAAATCTGCTCCTGCGCCCGCTGCACTTGGTCTTTCTTTTGGCGTATGGGAAGTTCTATGACTAGGGTTTTCAGCCTTGTTTTAGCGGCAAGGGTAGAAACCACCGCCGAATCTATCCCGCCAGAAATTCCGATAACGAAACCGTTCATTTTGGCTGTTTCTGCATAATTTTTGAGCCAATTTATAATATGTTCTGTTACTTTTTGTGTCTGCATTTTATATCTAAAAATTTTCTATTTTTGCGAATTAAAAATTGGAGTTAAAGATAAATAAATTTTAAATAAAATGAAAAAATCAAGAAATATTCCTTGGATATTATTTTTGTCATTGTGTTTGGTCGTTTTTTCTTGTAACAAAAACCAAGAAGAACTATGGAAAATAGAAGTAAAAAACACAGAAAAAGTAGAAATTTTTGACATTTCTGGTGAGTTTTTTGACCCAAAAGTTTCTTTAAAGGAATTTAAAGAAAAATACCCTATGTTTCAGGGCTCTATTCCTGATGCAGAATACGAAATCAGAAGAAAAGACACTGCGGAAATCCGTTTGTATCAGGAGGCTGTGAAGGGAATTGATAAAACAAAACTGAAAAATGAATTGTCAGAAATGTTTTCAAGGGTGAAGCATTATTTCCCAGCGTTCAAAACGCCTAAGGTTTATCTTTATTCCTCGTTTTTGGATAGAGAAAGTGTGATAGATCCTATCTTTTTCAGAACAGATGAAGGGATGCTCTTTGTGGATATTTCTGCATTCATGGGAGAGAAAAGTAAAAACTACCAAGGGCTGGATGAATATCATAAAAAAATCATGAATCCAGAGAATTTGGTGCCGAGAATTACAGAAATTGTAGCTGAAACTTTCTTGATTTCTAATCCACAAGAAAATAAATTTATAGACCAAATCATTTTAGAAGGAAAAATCAAAACGCTTCAAGATGCCTTTCTTCCGAATACTCCAGATTATTTGAAAATGAATTATTCCGAGACTCAGCAGGGATGGGCAGAGGCTAATGAAGCTAATATTTGGAACTATTTTGTGGAAAATAATATGGTGTTTAGTGATGACCCGAAACTCTATGAGCGTTTCCTTTCAGTGGCGCCATTTTCTAAATTCTATACCGAAATAGACCAAAAATCTTCGCCTCGTGTGGGTAGTTTCATCGGTTGGAGAATCTGTAAGGCTTTTTATTCCCAAAAACCAGAAACGAAATTATCAGACTTTCTAAGGATGAATGCTACAGAAATATTTAACCAAAGTAACTACAAACCAGAATAATGGAAAAACTGCTGGAAGTCCTAAAACAAGGCGGAATCATCCTCTATCCTACGGATACTATCTGGGGGCTGGGGTGTGATGCTGCCAATCCCGAAGCCATACAAAAACTGTTTTCCCTGAAGAAAAGAGAACAAGGAAAATCGGCGATTATTCTGGTGGAAAACGAACAAAGACTGCAGAAAATAGTAGAGGTGCCAGCCATGGCGTGGGAAATCATAGATTTGAGCGAAAAGCCTGTGACCATCGTTTATGACAACCCAAAAGGGCTTCCTAAAGAACTTTTGGCGGAAGATGGAAGCATAGGAATTCGTTTGGTGAAGGATGATTTTTGTAAGAAACTGATTTCCAAGCTTAATAGTCCCATTGTTTCTACTTCGGCTAATTTCAGTGGAGAAAAAAGTCCGATGAGTTTTTCTGAAATTTCGCAAGAGATTAAAAACCAAGTAGATGCCATAGCGGAAGAACGCCAAGACCAAAGGGCAGAGTGGGAAGGCTCATCGGTGATTAGGATTTGGGGAGATGGAAGAATAAAAGTCATCCGAGAGTGATAGATTTTAAATAAAAAAATCCTATTTTTGTAGAAATAAAAATTCTATTTTGAAATTAAATAAAATCACTTCAGCTCTTTTTCTGAACCAAAATAATGGAATAGAGTTTTGTGCTGAAAATATACCAGCCGGCCAGCCTTGGGGTTTGTCGGCTTTTTTGTATCTGAATTTTAACTTTAAATAAAAAAATAAACTATGAATAACACTTACAAATCCGCAGGAGTAGACAAAGAAGAAGGCTATAAAACCGTAGACAAGATAAAGTCTGCCGTAGCCGAAACTCACAATAAAAATGTACTAAACAATCTTGGAAGTTTTGGGGCGTTTTATGCCATTGGAGAGTATAAAAATCCAGTTTTAGTGAGTGGAACGGATGGAGTGGGAACGAAACTGAAAATCGCTTTGGATACCAAAAAGTACGATTCTATCGGGATAGACTGCTTTGCGATGTGTGCCAATGATATTCTCTGTCATGGTGCGAAACCTCTATTTTTCTTGGATTATCTGGCTTGTGGAAAATTGGATTCTAATGTAGCGTCAGAAATCGTTTTAGGAATGGTAAAAGCCTGCAAAGACAATGAATGCGCCCTTATTGGTGGTGAAACAGCGGAAATGCCAGGGATGTATCAGGTGGGCGATTATGATGTGGCTGGTTTCTGTGTGGGAATCGTGGAAAGAGACGAAATCATCGATGGTTCAAAAATCAAAAAAGGAGATAAAATCATCTCTATTCCGAGTTCTGGTTTTCATTCCAATGGATTTTCTTTGGTGAGAAAAGTGTTCCTTGATTTTGAGGAAGAATTTGAAGGAAAACCGCTTTATGAAACGCTCCTTGAACCGACAAGACTTTATTATCAGCCTATTCATCAGCTTTTGAAGGTGGTGAGCCTTAGCGGAATAGCGCATATCACGGGTGGCGGACTGATAGAGAATGTTCCGAGAATCATTCCGAATGGACTTTGTGCAGAGATTCAAACAGAAAAAATCCGTATTCCGAGCATTATGCTTGAACTTGAAAAACGAGGAAATGTAGACCGAATGGAGATGTTTGGGACTTTCAATATGGGCGTGGGAATGGTAGTTGTCGTAGATGAAAAGGATGCAGAAAAAGTGCTTTCTACGCTGAAAGATGCCTACGAAATCGGAGAAATTACAGAAAACGAAGAGAAAATCAATTTAATATAAAAAATCATTTTCATGGTTTTAGAAAAGGAAATCAAATTTATCTTAACCCTTGATGCTCTGAAAAATGTGCAGCGCAGGAATTTTAACCACGATGACCAAAGGAGGGAAAACTCAGCGGAGCACAGCTGGCAGATTATTGTTTTGGCTCAGATACTTTTCCCTTATTCCAAGAACAAGGAGAAAATAGACCTTCTGCGAGTGATTAAAATGCTGTCCATTCATGATGTGGTGGAGATCGATGCTGGTGATACTTTTATCTTTGATGAAAAAGCGATGGTCGGCAAATACGAAAGAGAACTTGCCTCTGCGGAGAGGATTTTCGGTATCCTTGAAGAGCCGATGAGCAGTGAGTTTCTTGGTCTGTGGAAAGAATTTGAAGCAGAGGAGACGCCCGATGCTGTTTTTGCCTGTGCCATAGACCGAATAATGCCTTTTCTGCTCAATGTGCATTCCTCTAGCAGGAGCTGGACAGAGGCAGGAATTACAGAAAACCAAGCTAGAAAAATCATAGAACACGCCGTGAAACGCGCATCGGATGAGCTGGGAGAAGTGTTTGAAATCCTGATAAATAAAGCCTTGGATGAAGAAAAACTGAGAAAAAATTAATTTGATACTAATGAGAAATTTTAAATTGAAAAAAATAACTGTTCTTGTTTTAGCATTTTTATTTTTGGGTAATATTCTAAATGCCCAAAAGAAGCCTGTTTCATCAAGAAAAAAACAACCAAAAGATTCTTCCAAAATAGCTGAAATTGTAGCACCAATAACTGGGCCTGTTGTGGCTATTGGATATGATTATGATAAGGAGGAAGAGGATTTACAGCCCAAGCTCATCATATC
>JABCOA020000062.1 GCA_013333875.2 Flavobacteriaceae bacterium
ATTGGTGAATTTTTCCATCAAAAGCTGGTTTTTAGTATTCTTCCCTATTCTTACCCTATCCTTTATGACTCTACCATAGATAAAGGGAATATTTACACTTTCGTTCTCAAAATAAACTTCCCAGTATTTTCTCCTTTTTTTACCCTGAAGATGTCTGGTTTCTACTAAAGTCGTGTCATTTTTATAAATAGGATAAGAGATTTTTAGATTTTCATTATTCTGAAAATCAATATCTATATAATAAGAAGAGCGGATATCCTCTATCACATTTAACAACCTCAGCAAGTGGTTCTGGTATTCCCCCTGCTGCTCTTTATGAGGGATTGATTTCGTATAATATCTACCATTCAGCATGGAGATATCATCAATTTTCACCATTTCCGAAACTTTGCACGAATACAAAAAACTTACTAAAATAGAGTAAAAAAGTATGTTTTTAATTTTTCGCATTCTTTATAATTTTATGTAAAGTTACATTTTTTCTGTCATGTATTTGCAGAGCTATTCGAGAATTTAAAATCCAATTATCATTAAAGAAAATCAAACTTTCTTTTCTAATTTCAATAAAAATGCATACTCCAAAACATCTTCCTTCAAGCTCTCAAAACGCCCCGAAGCGCCGCCGTGCCCAGAGGTCATATCCGTTTTGAAAAGCAGAAGATTATTATCTGTTTTCAGCTCTCTCAGCTTGGCTGTCCATTTAGCTGGTTCCCAGTACTGCACTTGACTGTCATGCAGTCCCGTGGTAATGAGAATATTAGGGTAATTCTTAGCCTCCACATTGTCATAAGGAGAATAGGATTTCATATAATCATAATATTCCTTTTCGTTTGGATTTCCCCATTCATCATATTCTCCAGTGGTGAGCGGAATGGTCTCGTCCAGCATAGTGGTCACCACATCCACAAACGGCACCTGCGCCACGATACCGCAGAACAGTTCTGGAGCTTCGTTCATCACAGTTCCCATCAGAAGCCCTCCTGCACTTCCACCCATGGCGTAGAGATGCTCTGGCGAAGTATAATTTTCTTTCACCAAAAACCTTGCTGCATCTATGAAATCATAAAAAGTATTTTTCTTGTGAAGCATTTTCCCGTCTTCGTACCACTCTCGCCCTAAATATTCTCCTCCTCTGATGTGGGCAATCGCATAGACAAAGCCTCTATCCAAAAGAGAAAGCCTCACGCTGGAAAATGCAGCATCCACAGTATGCCCATAGCTGCCATAGCCATAGAGCAGGAGCGGTGTTTCAGCAGATTTTTTCGTGTCTTTATGATAGACCAAAGAAATCGGAATGCTGGATTTCCCATCTCGAGAAGGCGCCCATATTCTTTCGGAAATATAGTTTTCGCTATGGAATTTTCCTCCCAAGACTTCCTGTTGTTTCAGCAGTTTAGTGGTTTGAGTTTTCATATTATACTCATAAGTAGAATTAGGCGTAGTCATGGAGACATAGCCATAGCGCAAAGTTTCGGTATCAAACTCTAAATTTAATCCGATATAAGCGGTATAAGTAGGGTCATTAAAAGGCAAATACCATGATTTACCCGACTGGTTGTCAATGATTTTAATCTGAAGAAGTCCTCTTTCTCTTTCTTCGATAACCAAATAATTTTTGAATATCTCAAAACCTTCCAAAAGCACCTCTTTTCTGTGAGGAATCAACTCCTGCCAATGTTCTTTTTCCGTCTGCGAAAGTGGCGTTTTCATCAGTTTGAAATTGGTGGCTTTTCCTTCATTAGCCAAAACATAAAAATCGTTTTGGTAATGTTCCACGGCATATTCCAAATTTTCTTCTCTTTTTTGGAAGAGTTTCCATTCCGCAAAAACATTATCAGCTGGGATAAATCTATGCTCATCCGAAATCGTAGAGGAACTCACTATAAAAATATACTCCAAAGATTTGGTTTTGAAAACTCCTACATCAAAGGCTTCGTCTTTTTCATGGAAAATCAAAACATCTTCTTCCTGCGGTGTTCCTACCTTGTGCCGAAAAACCTGAAACGCACGGAGGCTTTCATCTTTTCTGATGTAGAAAAAATGCTCATTATCATTCGCCCAGACTATTTTCCCTGTGGTGTTTTCTATCGCTTCTGAGAAGTTTTTTTCTTGCTTCAAATCCTTTATTCGGATGGTATAAATTCGCCTTCCTGTAATGTCTTCTGAATAAGCGAGAAGCGTATTATCCAGCGAAACAGAAATTCCGCCCACATCGTAAAAATCATGGTTTTGAGCTAAAATATTTACATCAAGCAAAAGCTCTTCTTCGTTCTCTAATGTTTGGTGTTTTCTGTAAAAAACAGGATATTCTCCACCCTTGTGATAACGGGTGATATACCAATATTGACTAAAGAAATAGGGCAGACTCTCATCATCTTCTTTGTAGCGGGCTTTCATTTCTTGGAAGAGTTCCTCTTGGAGCTGTTCCGTATCCTTCATGATGAAATTACAGTAGGCATTTTCCTCCTCTAAATAAGCGATGACCTCTGGGTTTTCCCTATCATTGAGCCAGTAATAGTTGTCTATTCTCTGGTCACCATGTATGCTGAGTTTCTTTTCTATCTTTTTGGCTTGTGGTTGTTTCATTTTGGTATTTTTTAAAAATAACACCTCCCTTAACCCAAGAGAGATGTTAGTAACTAATTTATTTTAAAACAATGAAAAATTAATTTTATTTACTATTTGCAATATATTTTTCTATTGCCATAGCCATAGAGGGAGTTTCCTTTGTAGGCGCCATTACATCCACACGCAATCCTGCTTCTTCTGCCGCCTGTCTGGTTCCCTCGCCAAAAACGCCTATTTTTTTATCTCCTTGTTTAAAATCCTCAAAATTCTTGAATAAAGATTTTATTCCCTGTGGACTGAAAAACACCAACATGTCATAGTCCTTAATCTTCATATCAGACAGATCACTGCTTACCGTTTTGTACATCACAGCTTTCGTCCAGTCTATTCCAGAACTGTCCAAAACCTTAGGGATATCATCTCCCATCACATCAGAACATGGCAGGAGGTATTTTTCATCTGGAAATTTTTTGAACAAAGGCAGCATATCCGCCACTGTTTTCTCTCCAAAACTTATTTTTCTCTTTCTGTAAACAATATGTTTTTGCAAATAGTTCGCAACAGCTTCAGATTGACAGATGTATCTCATGCTGTCTGGCACTTGGAAACGAAGTTCTTCTGCTAACCTAAAATAATGGTCAATAGCTCCTCTACTTGTGAATATTATCCCTGTATACTGTGAAATATCTATTTTTTGCTGTCTGAACTCCCTTGCATCTACTCCCGCCACTTGTATAAAAGAACGGAAATCCACCTTTATTTTTTCCCTTTTTAAAAGCTCCAAATATGGAGAAGATTCTGCACTTGGTGCTGGTTGTGATACCAATATTGACCTTACTTTCATCATTTATCCTTATAGGTTCATAAAAATACAAACTTCCAAACCGCCAACATAGGCAAAATTTGGAGCGTGCAAATATACAAAATTTTATAATACCACTCCTCTGGCAAAGGCTTTTCTTTGTGGAGAAAATAACATATATTTTTTACAACAAAAAAGACCAATTCTGCAATTATATATATAAGGTAAGCCTGCTGCTTATCAACGCCTAAATAGTAATGGACAATGACAGCCAGCATTATTATAAGTGATTCCACAAAATAAAACCGCTGGGCAATGAATCCCAAAATCAGCCATTTTTTAGGTCTTGTAACCGCTCTATAAAACAATAAGGTAATGAGTGCTTTTAGTAAATAATAAACACTCAGAATTATTATCATAAATCCTATCTTATTAGGAATCCAGCCCGAAATATCATTATCTGATACATAACGAGGAACTATAGGAATATACTGAGCCAACAAAAGAGCTTGGCTGACAATAAACACACAACTGACAAATATCCAGCTGAGCAGATTGTTCTGAGCCTCTCCATAAGACTGCAAAAGATATTCCCTGAAAGAAACTTCTTTCTGTACCCAGTTAAACAAAATCAAATATACTACTCCTAGCCCAAGAAGGGTAAAAATAACCCAATCATAGTTTTCAACAATTCTAACCACTCAAAAAAATTTTCAACAAAAATAAGGTTTTATATTATTTTTAAACCTGAAGATTTAAAAAAGATTATATTTGCACCTTATTCTGAATGAAAAAATTAGTTATTATCCCCACTTACAACGAAAAAGAAAATATCCGAGATATTATTTCGGCTATATTTTCTTTGGGACAAGATTTTCATGTTTTAGTCGTGGATGATTCCTCTCCTGACGGCACTGCGGAGATTGTAAAAACCCTTCAAAATGAGTTCCCTGCACATCTCCATTTGAGCGTTAGAAAAGCTAAAAACGGTTTAGGAAAGGCTTATCTGCACGGCTTTGGCTGGGCGCTCCGTCACAATTATGATTATATTTTTGAGATGGATGCCGATTTCTCACACAATCCCAATGACTTACCAAAATTATTGGAAGCCTGCCAAAATGCGGATATGTCCATAGGTTCCAGATACTGCAAGGGTGTGAATGTGGTCAATTGGCCCATGAGCAGAGTTCTGCTGTCTTATTTCGCATCAAAATATGTGAGATTCATTTTAGGAATTCCTATTCATGACACCACGGCTGGTTTTGTTTGTTTTTCGAGAAAAGCGCTGGAAAACATTGGTTTAGACAAAATCAGACTAAAAGGCTATGGTTTTCAGGTTGAGATGAAATATCGGGCATTCAAAAAAGGTCTAAAACTAGTAGAAATTCCTATCATCTTCACGGACAGAACGCAGGGAGAATCCAAAATGAATGGCGGCATCATCACCGAAGCCATTTTTGGTGTTATTAAATTAAAATTAAAATCATTATTTGGAACTTTATAACTATGAAAAAAATCTTTGTAATGGTTCTTTTTCTGGCATTATTTTCTTGTAATAATTCAGCCGAAAAACCCAAAAACCTCATGAGTAAGGAAAAACTATCAGAAGTTATAGCAGATTTTGCCATCTATGAGCAGACCTATGTGATTCAGCCAAAAATGGATTTGGAAGATGCCAATCTTTTTGTTTTGAAAAAGCATAATATTTCGGCTCGTGATTTTAAAGATAGTTATAATTATTATATCCACGACTCCAAAAGTCTGAATGAAATATATGACAATGCAAAAAAAATAATTTTGGAGAAAGATCCAAAAATGAAAGAATATTTAAAGAAAAATAAATTCGAAGACAACCCTAAACAATAAAATATTCCTCTATGAAGAATTTTTTTGAAGTTGAAAAAACTACCACTGGAAAAGCCCGTGCAGGGAAAATCACCACAGACCACGGAGAAATACAAACTCCTATTTTCATGCCTGTGGGAACTGTGGCAAGCGTAAAAACCGTTCACCAGCGCGAACTGAAAGAAGATATAAAAGCACAAATCATCTTAGGAAACACCTACCATCTGTATCTCCGCCCAGGAATGGAGATTATGCAGAAGGCAGGTGGACTGCATCAGTTTATGAACTGGGACAGACCTATTCTTACCGACAGCGGCGGCTATCAGGTTTTTTCTCTGGCTGCAAGCAGAAAAATGACCGAAGAAGGCGTAAAATTCAAATCCCATATAGATGGAAGTTATCATTTTATTTCTCCTGAAAAATCAATGGAAATCCAGCGACAAATAGGAGCAGATATTTTCATGGCTTTTGATGAGTGTACTCCTTATCCATGCGAATACAACCAAGCCAAAGAATCCATGGAGCTTACCCACCGCTGGCTGAAAAGATGTATTGACTGGACAGCAGCAAATAAAGAACTCTATGGACATCAGCAGAATTTATTCCCGATTGTTCAAGGTTCTGTCTATCACAACCTTAGAAAAATCTCCGCGGAGGTTATCTCGGAAGCAGGAGCAGCAGGAAACGCCATCGGCGGGCTTTCTGTAGGAGAACCCGAGGAAATAATGTACGAAATCACAGACATAGTTACAGACATTTTACCAAAAGAAAAACCACGATATCTAATGGGCGTTGGGACGCCTTGGAATATCCTAGAAAGCATCGGGCTGGGAATTGATATGATGGACTGCGTAATGCCGACACGAAACGCCAGAAACGCTATGCTTTTCACTTGGAATGGCGTGATGAACATGAAAAACCAAAAATGGAAAGATGATTTTTCGCCGCTGGATGAATTTGGGACAAGTTTCGTGGATAGAGAATACAGCAAGGCCTATGTAAGACATCTTTTCGTAGCGAAAGAATATTTAGCGAAACAGATTGCTTCCATTCACAACTTGGCATTTTATTTAGATTTGGTAAGATCCGCTAGAGAGCATATTCTTGCTGGAGATTTTTATGAATGGAAAGACCAAATCATACCTCAGCTGAAGCAAAGATTGTAATTTTTAAATTTCAATTAAACAAATTTCCTTTATTTAAGCTATTTATTTGTTACTAGGGAGGTCTTTTTTAAACTATAATTAAATAAATTTAGCTGTTTAAAAAAAAATGTTATATTTGCTGACAAATATCATATAATTATGCTGATAGAACATCACATTGAGATCGAACATAATTTTCAGAATATTTTCTGTGAAAAGTCTTTTGAGGAATGTCTTTCAGAGGAGGATTTCCAGAGATATTTAGATGAAAAGAAAGTTATCTCTATTCCAAAAGGCAAGTTAGTTTTCGCTGAAGGTGAGATGCCAAAGGGCGTTTTTTTCATACAAAAAGGCGCGATAAAACTCTACAAGATGGGGTTTAATAAGAAACAGCAGATTCTACGCTTCGCGAAGGAAGGTGACCTCATCGGTTATCGTTCACTACTTTCAGAGGAGGAATTTGGTGCATCAGCAGAAGCTATGTCTCCTGTGCAGGTGACTTTTATTTCTGGAGAGATTTTTCATAAATTACTTATGTCTAATCCGAAATTGTCCTACGCTATGCTTCAGAAGATTTCTTGTGAACTAGGAGAGTATTCTAACACCATCACGCTCCTTGCACAAAAAACCGTAAGAGAAAGGCTTGCTGAGATACTTCTTTTACTAGAGCTTAAGCTAGGAACTGATCCAGAAGGTTTTATAAAAATTTCTTTAACAAGAGAAGAAATATCTAACCTGATAGGAACTGCTACAGAAAGTGCCATCAGACTTATCTCTGAGTTTAAAACTGACCAGCTGATAGAGGTTGAAGGAAGAAATATCAAAATACTAGACCATAACAGATTAAGAAAACTTGGTCATGTAGATTACAATTAAAATTTTCATAAAATAGGCTAATGCCTATTTTTTTATGTATTTTTGTCTTATTATTAAAAAATAAAAACTATGTCTATACATTCTGAAATAAAAAAAATAACCACAGAAACCATCCGAAAAATGAAACAGGATGGCGAGAAAATATCCATGCTCACAGCTTATGACTTTACTACTGCCAGAATGCTGGATGCTGGTGGGATAGACACCATCTTGGTGGGAGATTCTGCTGCCAATGTAATGGCTGGATATGACACCACTCTGCCTATCACCCTAGACCACATGATTTATCATGCACAAAGTGTAGTAAGAGGAATAAAAAGAGCTTTGGTAGTGGTGGATTTACCTTTTGGTTCTTACCAATGTAATCCTGACAAAGCCTTAGATTCGGCTATCCGAATCATGAAAGAAACTGGAGCAAGCGCCATCAAACTAGAAGGCGGAAGTGAAGTCGCAGATTCTATCAAAAAAATCGTGAATGCTGGGATTCCTGTGATGGGTCACCTTGGACTTACTCCTCAGAGTATCAATCAGTTCGGAAGTTATAAACTCAGAGCTAAAGAAGATGCCGAAGCCCAAAAACTAATTGAAGATGCTAAATTATTAGAAAGTTTAGGTTGTTTTTCTTTAGTATTAGAGAAAATCCCTAGCCAGTTAGCAAAACAAGTTACGGAAAGCATTTCCATTCCTACTATCGGTATTGGAGCGGGAGTCCACTGCGATGGGCAGGTATTGGTTTATCAAGATATGGTGGGAATGAATGAAAGTTTCAAACCTAAATTTTTAAGAAAATATCTTCACCTTTATTCTGAAATCACCTCAGCTGTGGGACAATTTGTAAAAGATGTGAAAGAACAAAACTTCCCTAATGAAAATGAAAGCTACTAAATCCATATTAAAAAGCAAATGGAGTCTGTTCCTTGCTTTTTTATTCAGCTCCTCACTTGCCCATGCTCAGAACACTTCATATACGATGATTAGTGCGGGATACGCTTACCAAAATCAAAGTTTTGGAGAAATAGGCGGGAAACTATTCATTGCCCAAAAGGACACTGATAATGTAGCATTTCGTGTCGGAGCATCTGCTCTGATGGGAGCGACAAATGGTAAATTTGCGATAATGCCAAAAGTCCAAGGAGATATTTTATTCAATCCTAGAAAAGAGGTCTATGTCGCTCATGCCTATTACTACATGGCTGGTGTGGAGGCTACTACTAAGTATTTTGCGCCTTATTTGGGGATAAGTTTACTCGGTTTATTTGATATTACTGGCGGATATGCTTTTTCTTATCCGAACCAAACACTTCATGGAAAAGAATTAAAGGGATTTCGTTTAGGAGTTACTTTTAATATCCCAACAGAGCCTTTCAAGAACTCAAACAGCAAATCTAAAGGATAATTTTCTAGTAAAAAATTTGCTTTTCTAGTGTATTTTTATTTACTTTGTAATATAGTTTATTAAAAATTCTAAAATACATGAGGTAAAATTCTACATTTTCAATAATTGATATAATGGGAGAGGATTTGTCTTCTCTGTAAAAAATGTAGAGTTATGAAAATATCTGACAGTTGCCTCATATCACAATATCAAAAAGGTGATGAACAGGCTTTAGAAAAGTTAATTCAGAAACACCAGCAGGACTTATTTTCTTTCATTTTTTATAAAGTGAAAGATGAAGATCTAGCAAATGATTTTTTCCAAGATACTTTTATAAAAATCATCATCAAACTAAAAGAAGGAAAATACACAGAGGAGGACAAATTCATCCTCTGGGCTAAAAGAATCGCCTCAAATCTTATCATAGACCATTTCCGTGCAAAATCCAGACATATCACCGTGTCTGAGACATCTTACATGGATGATGAATTTTCCATTTTTGACACCATTAAGGAAACGGATTTCAATGTTGAGGAACAGCTGATTCTCAGCCAGATACATGAGGATTTAAAAAATATCATCGTATTTCTTCCTGAAAACCAACAGGAAATCATCAAAATGCGTTTCTATGACGAGCTGACTTTCAAAGAGATAGCAGAACTGACAAACACAAGCATCAATACTACTCTCGGCAGAATGCGCTACGCCCTGATGAACATCAGAAAAATAATTGCAGAAAAT
>JABCOA020000063.1 GCA_013333875.2 Flavobacteriaceae bacterium
CTTGCCAGAGGTATCTATCAATCCGTATTGCGCACCTATTCTCACCATTGCCACTCCTTGAAAGAAGTCATAGACAAAATCGTATTTTATAGGGGTAATCAGGGTTCCGTTCTCATTGATGTAGCCCCATTTATCGCCTTGCCTTACACAAGCAAAGCCCTTGTGATAATCGGTTATTTCATCATATTTCTCTTGCTTGTTTGTGTTCATTGTTCTGACAGGTTTTTGTATTCTGCTATCTGTCCTTCAAAGTCTATTTCTTTTCCCAAAAGATGTTGGTGATAGCTTGTGAGTATCATAGCCGACATGTCATCAGGATGTTTGACACCTTGGTCTAAAAAGAATGTGACAAGTTCAGGATTTCCACTGCGAATCCACTCATTGCGGATACCCATTCCTATCGTAAAATGGCTTTCCATAAAGAATTCATCTTCTGTAAGCGTCTTTATGTAATCCTTATCCTCCGTTTTGAGGGTTTTATCCAGCATTTGGATACATTCTGTTAAGTTTTTAGGTTTTTCTTTTTTCATATCAGTATTTTTTATTTGTCCAAAAGCTACAAAACTAATGACAAACATACAAAAAGTAACGAGGTATTTCATATAATTATTAAACATTCAGACCGTATTTTTTAGCGAGACCTTCTAAGGTTGACTCAGCCAGAGGATTTACTTTTTGTAAAAGCTGGATATATATTGTTTGGGCTTTCTCCTTCTGTCCATGTTCAGCATAGAAAATAAGGAGGTCAAAGGTAATACCTAAGAGATTAGAATCCTTTTCTAATGCTGAAAGGATTTTTTCTACTGAATCAAGCTGGTCAAAGAAAGGAAGAATGTATTGTTGCATATCTTCCTGTATTTCTTTGATGAGTTTTTGTTCATCAGTATAGTTGTGTATCTCGTACCAAAGGTCTTTTCTTCCTCGTAAATCGTTAATAGTTTTACGGATAAGACAGACAGGTTCTGTAGGGTAATCAGGGACTTGTCCTGTATGTTTAAAATCATACCGAACCGCCCAAAATTTAGGTTCAAAAATTCCTGTGTTGATGCGAAATTTAATATGATTTCTATGGCTATATCTGTCTTTCTGAATATTGATGATATGTCCCACTTCGGAAAGCTGGCGATAATAGTTCAAGGCTTTCTTTTTAAAAGAAAGAGGTTTTAACAAAGGCGTAAAACCTTCTTTTACAATCGTATCGAATTTAATTTGTGTATCTGTTTTCATCCTTGTGAATGTTTTTCTTTTATTTGGTCTTCATTGATTTGTTTTCCAGTGTTCAAATCAGTATAAAAATAGGAATCGTGCGGCGAAAAGTAGCCATCAGCTTGTATATGGGCATTTTTTAGCGCATTTTTCCATCTTTGCTGAAACCATTTAGAGATAATATCCTCTTTCTTCTGAGCATATTCATCTAAGTAATCATCTATCTCGTCTTCTTCTACTCCTTGGTCATACAATTCATCTTCCAAATGAATATCTTTATCCATAAAAATATCTGAAGGAAAGTATTTTTCTTTCTTTTGGGAAGGAATGTCAATACGCTGACTTATGCAGACTCCTTCTTTATTCATCGCCCAAGCAGAAATTTCAAGCCATTCATAATCATATTCAAAGAGAAAGTAGGCTCCTTTGTTCTGTAGGAGCTTTAAGATATCTTCCTCCACAAGAGAATTGTATTGATTCAAGTCAGATCGCAATAATTCTAATAATTCTGTTATATTTTTCATCTTTTTATATATTATTGTTTACTATTAGTTGTCCCCTTTTGTCAGTCAGTTGTAGAAGCAAGAATTCCTATATATCTATCCCAATAGGGATTATAGACTGTCCAAAAGAAAGCGCCCCACCATTCTTTGCCTGCATCAAAGTAATTAGAACTATCCGTACTCCATCTATAGACTTCTATTTGAGAAATATCGGTAAAAAGCAACCTACAAAAATCTAAAAAGAAATTGCCTTTTTCAAAAATAGTTTTTCCACACATAAATGAATAAGGAGGGTCTAAGAAGGCGTACACAAAACCTATTTGCCCCTTATCTTCTTGATCAATAGTGAGCGCATTTTCAATCATTTCTTTTTCATTGTGGTAGAAAAACAGGTCGTAGCCTTTAGTTTTTGGGTTAAGTAAATTATAACTGAGTATTTTTACTCTCCCACTTACTTCTTCGTACTGCCAGCCCATAAAGTCTTGTACAGAAATCTCCTTACCCGAGTCTTTAAGAACGCTAAAATCGTAGTCCATCGTAAAAAGTTTCTTACGATTTATTTTAGATTTAGCCGCCATACGGTCAAGACGCGTATTTGCTTTTTCTGCTACCGAAATAAGGGTCTGCTGGGCTACTGCCAAATGCTTCTGATAAGGTGTATCCTCCTGCTCCGTATCCAACTGAAAGATACGAAAATCTATCACACCGCCTTCTCTTTCAAAGACTTTATACTTTTCTATAAACTTAGGAATTTCCATAGTTGTCATTTTTAATATTTAATTCTTATCTGCAAAAGGCGTTATATCTATCATTTTTTACCTTGTTTAGATAGAACTTGAGCAAGTTGAGGAAATTGTCCCTTTAACTCATCCAATGTCCAGTCTCGGTTTCTTTTTTCAGGATTGATGGTCAGCGATTGGGTTATCTCATCCTGCATATCTTCGCTCCACACGGCTAAATAAATCTTCTCAAAGGCACGAATTTTCGTTTTGGTGCGTTCCATATAGATATGTTGTGCCAATCGCCTCACTTCCTTATAGTTGCATTTGTCTTTTTTAGGATTCAATGTAGCCAAAAAATCTGCATCAGCAAGTGTTTTTTCATATACCTCGCGCCCGTGGGTAATCAGATAACCCGCAAAGCCGTAAGTATCAGTGCAATAGCCTCCGTTAATCAGTACCAATGCCGACCACATCAGGTGAGAGGGCTGTTTGATAATCATAATTTCGTACCATTCATAAATAAACTGAAACAAGAGCAAATCCTCTCCCGGTAAGGCTTCTAGTTCTTTCTGTAAGGCCGAAGCAAAAGCATTATCATTTGTCCCTGCTGTGTTTCTTGCTTTTTCAATAATTTGCCAAAAGATTTCTACAGTCATTTTTTAATATTTAAGACTCAAAATAATGAAAAACAAATTTAGGGAATTGCTCGCCAAGGTTGTAACATCCTTTGATGATGGCAAAATATTCCTGGTCATCCCACAAATGGGCTTCTACTCCCACAGCAGTATCGTCATTATTATAGTTATAAACTTCCAAATTTACTCCTCCGCCTTCTTCTTTGTCCATTTCTTCCACAGGAAAAAGACACAAAGTGCTTTTGTCCTCTATAAAATCAAGCATTTCATAGATTTCTTCTAAAAATTCTCCTGAAATATCAAACTTTTCAGCTAATACTTGGGTATCTTCGGCTTTATAGGCTTCTAAAAAGTCAGAAAGGGCGTGATAAATTTCTATTTTAAGGGCTTGGGTAATATTCATATTATTTTATTTTAAAATCAATAAAGCCTCGCCAATAAATCCATAAAATCAGTTGCAATAGGAGAGGACTCTATGTCTTGTATATTATGATTAAAAAGATAAATCTGCTGGTCTTCTGCTAATAGGAGCGTATCGCCCGCAGGAGTGCACGCAATCGGTATTCCCAACTTCTGAAAATCAAGATACAAATCTATCAGTGAATGAAACTTATATGCCGACCGAAAAGCTAAAAAATGGTCTATCACCACCTTACTGCCTTTGACTCTGTTTTTAGAAGGAATGCCTCCGTTGTGCTCCAATAGAAAACAAATATATTTCTCATCAATAGGTTGGTTCAGTTGTTTCTGAAAATCAGTAAGTTCTGTTTCTTCTACATTGTCCGTTTCGTAGGCTTTGATGAGGTTTTTTAGGGTTTGTTTATCGGGCAAAATCTTATAAGCTCTGAGCTGTTCCACCTTTTCAGGACTCAGTCCATATTTCTCAAAACTAAGGTTTTTCATAAGTTATTTTTTCATTATACTATGCTCACTTTTAAAGATAAGCTTTTAATTATAACTCTATTTTATTCTTAAATTGTATTATTAAAATTAAATAAAAACCAATCCATTTTTCTGCAAGTAATAATTTTGTCCTACTTGCTCTTTTGCTTTATCAGAAATCCAAAAGTCAGGTTTGAGCAATTGCTCTCCTTTCATCATCTTTGCTTTATGGCTGATTTTCTTAATTTGCTTTATAATGTCTTTGAAAATCATACACATAGCGTATTTCTCTGTCGAGTAATTGCCTCTTAGGTTATCGTTCTTATCTGCAAGACTGATGGTTTTAGGATAATTTATTTGTAATCCAAAAACATTTTCAGGCTCGTGATAGATGGTGGAGAGTAAGTTTTTTTCCTTTTTGTAAAGAAGACAAAATGGATCAATATTCATAAAAGGCTCTTTTGAGCGCACTAATTTATACTCATCTGATACCTTGCCACTAAGCACCACTTCGGGAAAAATCAGTTTTTTCGTTTGGTCAATCATGCCTTGTCGCATTGCATTTACAATTTTCCATAGAGCCTCATGTTCATACTTTTCTCCACTGGTAAGCACTTTTTCATAATATTGCTGATAAGCTTCAAAGATTTCCTGCTTTTCGGTATGGGAATAGTCTATATTTACCCGAGTGTTATTGGTTACAAACTCAAAATCTTCTCGGTTAAATATCGCTTCAAATTCCTCAGGAGTGATTACAAAATTAAATTTGTGCCAGCTGTTTCCAAAGTACATAATTGTGTTATATTTAAATAAAATAAATCTGCAAACTGGTGTTAAAGATACTGATTATACGCCCACGCCGCCACGAAAATTCCTGCTGTTTCGGTTCTCAGTCTCTGCTGTCCGAGGGCAATGGCTTTTATTCCTTTCTCTGCTAAAAGCTGAATTTCCTTTGGGCTGAAATCTCCTTCTGGGCCAATGAGGAAAGTGATTTTGTCTTTGGGCTGGATTTTGCTGAGGTTTGCTCTTTCAAAAGCCTTGTCACAATGAGCCACGAAAGTATTTTCAGCAGAAATACCTTTCACAAAATCAGAAAACTTGGTCAGTTCATTCACGACTGGGAAGTGGAATCTCAGGCTTTGTTTAGAAGCCGAAATGGCTTGTTTTCGGATTTTTTCTATGTTAATGTTCTTTCTTTCGGACTTTTCTGTCAAAAGAAAAGTAATCTCCGAAACGCCCAGTTCTGTGGCTTTTTCCACGAAAAATTCTATTCGGTCTATGTTTTTAGTGGGCGCTATGGCGATATGCGCCTGTAATGGGAAATTGGGCAGATTGGTTTGGATTTCAGTGGGTTGCAGAAGTGTTTTTTTCCCTTCAAAAAATAGATTTCCTTTGGCTAAATTTCCCTTGCCATCAGTTACAAAAATCTCTTCTCCCGCCTTCATCCTTAGGACTTTAGAGATATGCTGTTGTTCTTCTTCGTGTATTGTTACAGCGTTTCCTGTGATTTCTCCATGGAATAATTTCATGCTTTCTATTGTTATTAGAAGCAAAAATATTAAATTATAACAAAAAATAAAAGTAAAAAAAATATCAAAAAATTTGTTAAAACGAAAAAAAAGTATACCTTTGTCCCAGTAAAAATTTAATAATTGTTTAACTAAAAATCGTTTTAAAAATGAAAAAACTAGTATTCGCTCTAGGAGCAGTAGCAATGTTATCAATGGTTTCTTGTGGTAAAAAAGAAACTCCAGCTGAAAAACCAGCTGCAGAAGCAGCAGCAGATTCAACTGCTCAAGAAGCTGCACAACCAGCTGCAGAAGAAAAAGCTGCAGAAGGTGTAGCAGGTGCTTTGTCTGAAGTTCCAAAATTCAGCAACGAAGAAACTCAAAAATTTGCTGAAGAGTACGCTGCTTACTACAAAGAAGTATTAGAAGCTTCTAAAGCTAAAGATGCTGCTAAAATCGCTGAGCTTGGACAAAAAGGTCAAGATTTAGCTAAATCTGCACAAGAAAAAATGACAAAAATGTCTGCAGAAGATGCAAAAGTATGGGGTGAGTGGGCTCAAAAAATCGCTACTGAAGTAGCTGCTGCTGCTCAAGCACAATAATTTAGCATTTTTGTTAAAAAATAAGGAGCTTTATTTCATAATAAAGCTCTTTTTATTTTCAGAAAATTTTTATTTTTTAGAAATCATATCTAGATGTAGCTGTGGTTCTCAGGTCAGTAAATTCGCCTCGTTCATATTTCAGCTGAGCTACCATAGCAATCATAGCGGCGTTGTCCGTAGTGTATTCGAATTTTGGGATGAAAATATTCCAGCCTTGTTTTTCTGCATTGCTCTGCATTGCTTTTCTTAATTCTGAGTTTGCAGAAACTCCGCCAGCAATCGCCACTTCTTTAATTCCTAAATCTTTCACGGCTTTTTGCAGCTTATTCATCAAGGTATCAATGATAGTTTTCTGAACAGAAGCACACAAATCAGATAGATTTTCTGTAATGAAATTAGGATTTTTCTGTAATTCTTTTTGGACAAAATACAAAACAGAAGTTTTAATACCGCTGAAAGAATAATCATATCCTTCTAATTTGGGTTTCCCAAAAGTGAAAGCATCAGGATTTCCGTCTTGGGCGAGTTTATCAATAATCGCTCCCGCAGGATAGTCCAGCCCGAATATTTTCCCAATCTTGTCAAAAGCTTCTCCTGCTGCATCGTCTATGGTTTTCCCGATGATTTCCATATCGAAATAATCTTTCGCCAAAACAATCATCGTGTGTCCGCCGCTTACCGTGAGACACAGAAACGGAAACTGTGGAGGAGTGGGATTGGCATCGTTTATAAAATGAGCCAAAATATGCGCTTGGAGATGATTGACCTCTATCAATGGAACATCCAAAGACATTGCCAAAGACTTCGCAAAGGAGGTTCCTACCAAAAGTGAACCCAAAAGCCCAGGTCCTCGTGTAAAACCTATTGCAGAAATCTCATTTTGTTGTATCTTTGCTTCTGCAAGTGATTTTTGAACTACAGGGATGATGTTCTGCTGATGAGCACGGGATGCCAGCTCAGGAACTACACCGCCATATTCATTATGAATAGTCTGCGTATTAGCAATATTAGAGAGGATTTTTCGTTCCCTAATTACCGCAGCGGAGGTGTCATCACAGGAGGATTCTATCCCTAAAATAATAGGTGCATTCATAATGGCAAATATAGATAAAAATATAGATAACAACGAAATCGGAGAAAAAAACAACAAATCCTCGATAAAAAATGCTAAGGAAAAGGTAAAAAAACTTTCATGGTGGGCAAAGCTGTTTTTGTTCTGCTTTTTTAGTTTTATTTTCTTGGTTGTTTCACTGCTGATAGCTATCAATATCCCTTCGGTAAAGGATAAACTGGCAAAGGAAGCTATCTGTTTTCTAAATAAGGAATTTAAAACCACATTCAGTGCTGAAAATGTGGAGATTAACTTTTTAGGAGATGTGGTTATCAATGGCGTTTCTGCAAAAGACCATCATGATTTTGAATTTTTGAAGGCAAAAAAACTTACAGCGCATTCGGACTGGTTTGCTATAGCTTTTAATTCTAGAGATTTAAAATTTCAAAAAATAAGTCTAGAAGAACCTGATTTAAAGGTGATTACCTATAAAGGCGAGGAGCAGGATAATTTTACCAAATACATTGAAAAATTTGATACTCCGAAAGACCCAACTAAACCACCAGCTAAATTTACGACCAGAATAGAAATTATCAATGGAAAAGTTTCTATTGTCAATAAAAATCTCGGAGAGGATGGCAACTGGCTGAAAGCAGAGAATTTTAATGCCTATGTTTCTGATTTAAAAACAAATGGCCCAAATGTCACTTTGAAACTTAATAAATTTTCTTTCGTGACAGAACGATGGGGCAAAAAACATAAGCTGGAAGCGCTTTCTGGAGATGTTACAGTGACAAATGAAAAACTGGAACTGAAAGATTTGATTTTCCATACAGACCATTCACTCTTGCAGGGTGACTTGGTTTTTAACCTTGATAAAAAGACAGGTTGGAAAGATTTTAATAATAAAGTGGTGTGGGATATGAACCTCAAAAGAGGCAGTTATCTCCATGGATATGATATCAGCTATTTCGTGAAAAACTGGGATAATTACCAAAAATACCAGCTTTTTGGGAAGATGGATGGAACGCTGAATGATTTTGTCCTTAAAAACTTTTTGATAAAAGTAAAAGATAATGAAATCCAGACTTCAGAAATCAGGTTGGCTAAACTGATGGAGGGGAATTTCAATATTAAAAGTAGTCAAATTTCTGCAGCCTTCACTTATAAAGGACTGAAAGAATCTTTGCCGTCTTTCATTGCGAAAAAAATGGGAGGCATGGCTGATGATTTTGGGCGTATAAAATATAATGGATTTGCAGACCTCAATAAAGACCGAGTGGCTGCAAAAGGGAATTTGATTACAGGAATTGGGCAGACGCAGATTGATAATTTTGTTCTTAGAAATTACTCTTCTAAAATGCCTGAATATAGTGGAAATCTGACTTTGAAAGACCTGAATACAACGATTTTAACGAAAAATAAGCAGGTCGGGCTGGTTTCTGGAAAATTCAATGTTCAGGGTAAAGGCTTTGATATCAATACTTTATCTCTAAATACGAAGTCCCAGATTTCAAAAATAGAACTCATGGGAAAAACATTGAATAATATTTCTTTGGATGGGGAGCTTGCGCAAAAACAGTTTAAAGGGATAATCAACATCAATGACACGCAGGCTAGAGGCGTGGTAAATGGTAAAATAGATTTCAGCAAACCGAGACTTTCTGCTGATGTGGATGCGAAGATAGACCATCTGAATTTGGCTTATTTCGGGGCTTCGGGTTCGGGAACGAATACATTTAGAGGAGATGTGAAAGGGAAAGTTTCGATGACTAATATTAACGATTTAGACCTTGATGCAACGATAAATAATGTAGTTTTGGGTGGAAATAAATCCATTTCTATACCAAATGGAGCTGTGAAAGTGGCTATGGAAGGCGGAAATAGAGTGATAGAGGTGGATATGCCAGATGCTGTGAAGGGTAAAATTTTGGGGAAATTTAACCTAGAAGATATCGGAGGAATGTTCCAAGAGGGAGCAAATAGACTTTTGGCAGGAAATAAGGTAAAAAAATACTACAAAGGTCAAAGTTTTACAATGGATATCGATGTTCATCAGAAATTGATAGACTATTTTGAGCCTAATATTTCTATTGCAGATGGAGCAAAAATTACAGGAAGTTTTGATGGAAATACCGATAATTTGAAGCTGAATCTGAATGCTCCTTCCTTTAAATATGTGATGGAAAAAGAGGTGGAAATCTCTGAAGCGGAAAGGCTTTTAGCAAAAGTAAATCCAGACTATGAAGTTCGTGAAGGAGTAGAAAGAGACAGTATCATGGCACGAAATATAGCCCTTAGAATAGATACATCTAACCCTGATGACTATTGGTCAGCCAATGTGGAAAGGACTGAATACCAAGGAAGTGTATTAAAGGATATCAACATAAAGGCTCAGAATAAAGATAATCAAAAACTAAACATCTTAGCAAGTCTAAAAGTAGGGACATTGGAAAAAGAAAAAAAGAACCAATGGACTCCTTATGCAGCTGATATAGAGCAGTCTATGAGTGCTAACGGAGATTATGTAGTGAAATTTTCGCCTACAGAGCTTAAGCTGAGTAATTTCATCTGGATGGTGGATACCTCTCCAGAGCTTGACCATTCTATAGTTTATAGGAAAAAAACTAAAGATTTTCAAATCAAAAATCTGAGATTATATTCTGATGACAGCGAAATTCTTGTCAATGGAATTTTTAAAAACGGAAAGGATTTTGACCTGTCAGGAGATGTTAAAAATATGGACATCTCTAAAATCCTTGCAGTAGTGCATCAGGACAGCAAAATAGATTTGAAAGGGATAGCTAATGGTAGTTTGAAAGTGAAAATGAACCAGAGAGCTTTAGCTCCGTTGATAGACCTTAAAATAGAGAATATTAGTCTAAGTGACAACTATTTAGGAAATCTAATCATCAATGCTGAGGCAAGCGAGTATGAGAATGTTTATAATGTAAAAGCCAATATAGAATCTGGCGAATGGTTTGGGAATGATAAATTGGCTATAGAAGGGACGATAGATAACAACATGAAATCGCCTAAACTGGACCTTGTGGCTAAATTGGATGATTTTGATTTAGGCTTTGTTCAGGCGTTTGTTCAGGATATTTTTTCTAATTTTAAAGGAAAAGCTACGGGAGAACTAAAGATAGATGGAACGCCCAAAGACCTGAACTATGGCGGAGATATCGCCATGAAAGGCTTTGCTCTGAAGTTGAAATTTTCAGGGGTGGATTATACCTTTGATGATACAGTTGTTACAGTTTCTAATGGGAACTTGCTCTTTAACCTTGTTGGTGTTAAAGACCATAGAACCAACTCGAAAGGGATGATTTCCATTGGGCGTTTGAGTTTGTCGGATTTGTCTAATATTGGTGCCGACCTCCTTATTCGTGCGGATGATCTTATGCTTCTAAATACAGAGCAGAAAGATTTTGATACTTTCTGGGGAATGATTTTTGCTAAAGGAGATATCTTCGTGGGCTTTGAAAATCAGACTTTGAAAATAGATGCTACGGCTGATGTATTGAAAAATAGTATTTTCACTCTTAATAGTGCTTCGGCAAGTTCGGGAGATGAATTTAAAATGCTAAGATTTTTGAAAGAAAACAAGGAAGGAAATGTAGTGGTAGCAGAGAAAAAACGAACAGGTCTGGCTATGGATATCAACCTGAACATTTCGGCTGACAAAAACTCTACAGTCAATGTTTTAGTAGGAGATGAAGTAGGGGATATCAGCGTTCAGGGGAATACCCAAAATATGAAATTCAGTATGGATAAGACTGGTAACATGCGTATGTTTGGTGGTTATTCTGTAGAGTCTGGGACATACATTTCAAAGGCTATTTTAGAGAAAAAATTTGATATAAAAAAGGGAAGTAATCTGCACTGGAGTGGAGATGTTATGAATCCAGACCTCAACATTACCGCCAGCTATGATGCTATAGTTTCTAACATGGGAGAGTATCTAAATACAGGGTCTCTTCCGCCAGTGAATGTAGAGCTGCAGACCAGAATAACCAACAGACTTACTGCTCCAAATATACGACCTGTAATCCAAGCTCCAGAGGTGTCCAGCCAAGTTCGTGAGGTGCTGAATACTAAATTAGCTACGGAAGAGGAGCGTGTCTTGCAGTTTGCATCCATTTTGGCGTTAGGAAACTTCAATGTATCTAATACAAATGCTTCTTCAGCGATAGCTTCTGGGGTGAATGTATTCTTCCAGCAGCTGAGCTCAGCGTTTAACTCGATTAGTAGTGATTTACAAGTCGATTTAGACTACATCAAAGGTTCAGAAAGTCTAAATACCAGCGACAGAGCGAGTGCAAAAGTGAGCTACACCATTTCGCCAAGGCTTACCATAAAAGCAGGAACAGGAGTTCCTTTGTCAGGAAGCACAAGGACGCAGAATAACTATCTTTCAGGGGAAGGAATCATAGAGTATGATATGTCCAAAAATAACAACGGAAGCCTCTTAGGAAGGGTATATTCTAAACCTTCTAATGTGGGGCTGGTTTTGGGAAGTTCCGCGGGAGCCAACCAGACATATGGAGGAGGTATAGTACTTTCCTATGGATTTAATAGGTTTTTACCAAAGAAAAAATCTAAAAAAGAAACTCAAGAAACTAAGAAGGATAGCATCAAACAAGATACTATGAAATCGAATTAAAATTTTTATTGAAAAATCCTTTTATAATTGAATAAAAACAAGTATTTTTGTCCAACGATTGAAAATTTGTATTAAACATTGATAAAAAGGATAAGATATGCATAATTCACAACTTGATGAAATTGATAAGAAAATTTTAGATTACTTAGTAGAAAATACGAGGATGCCTTTTACAGAAATTGCTCAGAAAATGGGAGTTTCCGCAGGGACTATCCATGTGAGAGTGAAAAAAATGGAGGATGTAGGAATCATCCGTGGTTCATCTCTTGTGATAGATTACACGAAATTGGATTACAGATTTATCACCTATGTTGGTATTTTCTTGAGTAAATCAAATAAGACAATGGATGTCCTCAAAGAGTTAGAAAAAATCCCAAATGTGACGGAATTGAGTGTTATCGCAGGGAAATACAATATCTTCTGTAAAATCAGAGCGAAAGACACTGATGATGCCAAGAGAATAATCTACGGAATCAATGACATAGATGATGTAATGCGTACGGAAAGTATGATTTCTATCGAGGAATATTTCAGTGATAAAAATAGATTGATAAAAGCAGTAGAAATATAAATTTAAAATTTAGAGAAGTTTTTTACTTCTCTTTTTTATTTAAAATGAAAAGAATAATATTTTTAATCGTAGCCGTTTTTTGCTGCTGCTCTGCATCAGCACAAGACCTGCCCAGTGAGTTTTATGCAAAAGTCGTAGGGATTTCGGATGGAGATACCTTTAAGGTTTTATATCAAGAAAATCAAGAGATTAAAGTTCGGCTTAATCATATAGATGCACCAGAAAAGGGACAGCCTTTTGGGAAAAACGCAAAGAAATTTGCATCAGATTTATGTTTCGGAAAAGAAGTGAAAATCGTCAGACAAAAGAAGAAGGACAGATATCAGAGAATCATCGCAGAAGTCTTTGTAGGGCAGACAAATGTCAATAAAGAAATAGTAAAAGCCGGATATGCATGGCATTTTAAGAAATATTCTTCTGATAAGGAATATGACAAGATAGAAACTGAAGCGAGGGAAAATAAGCGAGGACTTTGGCAGGATAAAAACCCTGTAGCTCCGTGGACATGGCGCGAAATCAAAAAACAAAAAAGAGCACTTGAAAAAAGTACTCCTTTTTGATTGTATATAAAAAAGATTATTAGTTTTCGCTTAATCCGTCTACTTTGTAGTTTATACGCTCGATTTTAGCATCTTTAAGAGAGTAGTAAGCACCAACGATTTTGATTTCTCCTTTGTCCTCTTTTTCTTTGATGTATGGACTTCTCTTACGGATTTCTTCGATTGTATTTTTCACATTGTTTATAGCTACATCATGCACATATTGCTTGTTTTTAGTAGACTTTTCACCTGTGAAAGTTTTATTTGTCATAGCGACAGCTGGTTTTATTTTAGATAGCATTTCAGTGATGTTACCTAATTTCACATCATCGATTGTACTTTTTACAGCACCACAGCTTTCGTGTCCTAGTACCATAATCACTTTAGAACCAGATTTTACAGCATATTCCATACTTCCTAATTGGTCTACATCTACGAAGTTACCAGCTACTCTTCCTACGAATAGGTCACCGATACCTTGGTCTAAAACATCCTCTACAGGAACTCTACTATCTATACAGCTTAAGACATATGCTTTTGGATATTGTCCTTCCACAGCTTGTAACACCGCAGTAGAGTGGTCTCTGGCTGTGATTGCTCCTGTTCTAAAACGCTCATTACCAGCAGCTAATTGCTGAAGTACCATATCAGGAGTTAGTTTTTTCTGTTCTTCTTCAGATAAAACATGGTATTCTGTAATTTCAATACCATTTACTTCTTTTGTCTTTTCATACTCAGATTTATGTTTTCTTTCTTTTTTGTGGTCAGCATGTCCTTCTTTTTTCTCTTCTTTCTTACAAGATGCCACACTCAAAATTACTCCTAATACTAGAATGGATTTTAACACTACCTTTTTCATAAAATAAAATATTTAATATTTGTTCGATTACAAAAATATATTTTTTCTTTTAAATATGCTCGTTATTTTAATTAAAATAATAAAATTTTAACCAAAAATTAACAATTGTGATAAGTTTTTAACAAATAAAATGTGAATTTATAAAAAGTATAAAGGTTTTTGAAATAAATAATAATTATATTTGCCGAGTTTAAAAATTTAAAAATGAGAAAAATAGCATTCACATCTCTTGCCTTGGCATCATCTATGGTTTTCGCTCAAGAAAATCAGTCGGCTAAGGATTCTCTGGTAATTTCTAATAAGAAGGAATTAGACTCTTTAAAGCTTGAAATTCAGTCTTTAAAGGAAATGGTGGCTGCCAGCTCAGCCGATAAAAAGGAAGAAAAAAAAGCTTCCAAATGGTATGATAAAATCTCTGTCGGAGGATATGTCCAAGTGAGATACAATGAATTTCTAGAAAATAATCCTAATCTAGGCTGTGAGCAGTGTGACCATTTCTGGGGAAATGAAGCGGATGGACTGTCTTTCAGAAGGCTGAGATTTAAATTCTCTGGGCAGATTACTCCAAGAGTATTTTTCTACATTCAGCCCGATTTTGCTAAAACAGTGGGGGACAAAAAGTATGTAGGGGTTATCAAAGACGCTTATTTTGATTTAGGTTTAAACTCTAAAAACGAATACAAAATTCGTATCGGACAGAGTAAAGTTCCTTTCGGCTACGAGAACCTTCAGTCTAGTAGCGACAGGCTTCCTTTGGATAGAAATGATGCCATCAATAGTGGTCTAAAAGATGAAAGAGATTTGGGGGTTTATTTCTTGTGGGCGAGAGAGAAGGAGAAAGAGATTATGGATTATCTTTACAAAAAAGGCCTGAAACATTCAGGGGATTTTGGGGTTTTCGCATTGGGATTCTATAACGGACAAACGGGGAATAACTATGATAAGAACAAAAAATTCCACTGGGTGGCTAGATTTTCATACCCGTTTAAGGTAGGAAATCAGATTATAGAACCTGGAATACAGGCTTATACAGGGAAATTTGTCTTGCCTAAAACGACTGTTGGGACTATTACCCATACTAACAAAGAATATTTAGACCAAAGAATAGCGGCATCGTTTGTTCTTTATCCACAGCCGTTCGGGATACAGGCGGAATATAACATCGGTAAAGGCCCTGAATATGATACAGCTACAAATTCAGTAGAAGTTAAAAGCCTATATGGTGGATACGCGACATTCTCTTATTTTATCAATAAATGGGACCAAAAGTTCATTCCATTTGTAAGGCTTCAGCACTATAAAGGCGGAAAAAAACACGAATTAGATGCTAGAAGCTACAATGTAAAAGAAATGGAAATAGGACTAGAATGGCACCCATTCAAAGCCTTTGAACTTGTAGCAATGTACACTATATCAGACAGAGCCCACAAGGATTTCGCAAATCCTAACTACCACGAAAAAGGAGGTTTGATAAGATTACAAGCACAATTGAAATTCTAACCAAATACAAAAAAAGAACTTATCACTATGATAAGTCTTTTTTTTGTTAATGATTAAATAACTCCTAATTCTTTTCCTACTTTCTCAAAAGCTGCGATGGCTTTGTCTAGGTGTTCTTTCGTGTGGGCAGCAGAGAGCTGAACTCGTATTCTTGCTTTTTCTTTCGGCACCACTGGATAGAAGAAACCTATTACATAGATGCCTTCATCCATTAGTCTTTCAGCCATTTTTTGTGAAAGTTTAGCATCATAGAGCATCACTGGGACGATTGCCGCATCACCATCTGGAATATCAAATCCTCTGGCTTTCATTTCAGAACGGAAATATTGGGCGTTTTCCATTACTTTGTCTCTCAGAGAAGTGTCTTTAGATAACATTTCCAGCACTTTTGTTGCTGCTCCTACAATCCCTGGCGCTAGTGAATTAGAGAAAAGATAAGGACGAGAACGCTGTCTGAGCATGTCCATAATTTCTTTTTTCCCTGATGTGAAACCACCCATAGCACCACCAAGAGCCTTCCCAAGGGTAGAAGTAATGATATCCACACGGCTCATCACATCATTAGCTTCGTGGGTGCCTCGCCCTGTTTTTCCGATAAATCCTGTGGCGTGGCTATCATCCACCATTACTAAAGCATCATATTTTTCAGCTAAATCACACACTCCTTTTAGATTAGCTACGATGCCGTCCATAGAGAAAACGCCGTCTGTTACGATGATTTTAAAGCGGTGGTTTTTCTCTGAAGCAGCTTTCAGCTGGGCTTCCAGATCCTCCATATTATTGTTTTTATAGCGGTATCTTGCTGCTTTACAAAGTCTTACACCATCGATGATGGAAGCGTGGTTCAGTTCATCAGAAATAATGGCATCTTGGTCAGTGAAAAGCGGTTCAAAAACTCCACCGTTTGCATCAAAAGCAGCTGCGTAGAGAATAGTATCTTCCATTCCCAAAAACTCAGAAATTTTGTTTTCCAAATTCTTATGAATATCCTGTGTTCCACAGATGAACCTTACAGAAGACATTCCGTATCCGTGTGTATCCATCGTGCTTTGCGATGCTTTTATCACTTCTGGATGATTAGAAAGTCCGAGGTAATTATTCGCGCAGAAATTCAGCAGTTTTTTTCCATTGGCTACGATTTCGGCATCTTGTGAAGAAGTGATGATGCGCTCTCTCTTGTAGAGACCATCATTTTCTATTTGAGTTAATTCATTTTGAAGATGAGATAAAAATTTTGAACTAAGCATATCTATATTTTTTATAAATTACAATGATAAAAAGTTTTGAAGGGTTCGCTCTGCTTCTGCAACATCATGAACACGCAGGATTTTAGCTCCTTTTTTCAGCATTTTTAGGTGGAGCTGCTGGGTTTCTTCGTTGATGTCATGAGGCGATTTCCCAAGAGGTTTATAAATAAAGGATTTCCGTGAAATTCCCACTAAAATAGGATATTTTCCGAAAGAAATATGTTCTAATTCTTCCACCATTTGGTTTTGATTTTCAATAGTTTTCCCAAAACCAAAACCAGGATCAAGGATAATATCTTTTACTCCCAAATCTAGTAATTCCGCTGTTTTTTTTGAAAAAAACTGATTCAGGGCAAGTATAATATCTTGATAATCTTCCTTTTCATGCATGGTTTCGTAGGTGGAATTGCCATGGGTCAGGATGTATGGGAGCTGTGTTTTAGCTGCCGTAGGGAACATATTAAGGTCGTATTGTCCGCCAGAAATATCATTGATAATGTCAATGCCCTCATTATACCCAAAATAGGCAGCCTCGCTATGAAAAGTATCCAGTGAAATCAATGCCTGAGGAAACTCCTTTTTGATGAATGAAATAATTTTTCCCAGTCGGCTAATTTCTTCATTTGCAGTGAGAAATGTAGCATTTGGGCGGGTAGATTGTGCGCCTATATCTATGATAGAAGCACCTTCGGAAAGCATTTTTTCGGTTTGTTTCAAAGCCGAAACTTCATCATTAAATTTCCCTCCATCAGAGAAGCTGTCTGGTGTCAGATTGAGAATTCCCATGATTTTTGGAATTGTCAAATCCAGAAGAACTCCACGGCAATTGATAGAAAATGACTGTAAATTTTTCATACTACAAAAATAATAATTTCTTATCTTTGGGCGAATATTTTATTAAAATGCAAAACACTATAAATCAATATAATGAAGTTTCTACAATTTGTAGAAATCTTTTTGAGAAGAAATTAGCAGATTATGGTGCTGCGTGGCGGGTGCTGCGTCCCAGCTCGGTGACAGACCAAATTTACATCAAAGTTAATAGAATCCGAACTCTGCAAATGACCGACAAAAAGATGATAGATGAAGATGAAGAGGAGGGATTTATAGCGATTGTGAATTATTCCGTTATCGCTCTTATCCAGCTGGATAGGGGTGTTTCAGAGGTTTTAGACAAGGAAGATAAAGCCGAAATTATGGCGCTTTATGATGATTTTATCCAAAAAGCAAGAGACTTGATGGAGAAGAAAAATCACGATTATGGTGAAGTTTGGCGTGATATGAGAATCAGCTCAATGACTGATTTGATTTATCAAAAAATATTGAGAACCAAACAGATAGAAGATAATGAAGGCAAAACACTAGTATCCGAAGGTTTAGAAGCCAACTATTTTGATATGCTGAATTACGCAGTTTTCTGCCTTATAAAATTATCCGAAAAATAAAATCAGCTAAATTCTACATAGATTTTTTCGCCGATATTTAGTCCCATCAGAGGAGCGGCTCCGTTGGTTTTACTGCCTTTGTACATGGCGATTTCCAGCAAGTCAGCCTCGTTGAATAAAGCCAATTCTTTCGCCAGGAAAAGATTTTCCTTTTCCCAATCTGTGATAATATCAGTATGTTTTTTGACTATATTTTTCATCGAACATTCCCTGAATTTTATTTTAAAATTTTGGTTTCCAGAAAGATGCTTTTCAAAAATTTCCTTGCTGATATTAGAAACAGCATTTCCAAAATGGTCGATATAGACTATTTCTCCTGCAATCATTTTTTGAGCTTCATTGTAGTTAGGTTTTGGGAAAACCACTTCTTTTATACTTTTGATTTGCTTTCCTATAAGTTTTGTGTCATTTCCTTTGTACAAATGTACAGCCACAGGTACAAAAATATCTATGGGCGTGAATACTCTATCATCATCAGACGCATTGTGAGAAATTTCATAAATTTTTTCAGGTTTAATCTCTGGAAAAATTAAGCTAAAAAGCCCATTATCAGGCATTATGAAGTAATGTCCGTTCGCTTCTAAAACTAAAAATTTTCTATCTTTATGATAAAAACAATCCACTGCAATCATGTGGATGCTCCTTTTCGGAAAATGCGAATAAGAGTTTCTGACAATGTATGCGGTCTGTATTATGTCGTGAGGCTCAATATGATGCGTAATATCTACAATAGGAACATTCTTCTCCAAACTGAGAATACTTCCTTTAATGCTTGCAACTTTATGGTCTTTTGTCCCTAAATCTGTAGTAAGTGTAATAATCGACATCGTATTTTTTCTATTTTACAAAGATATTGCTTATTTTTGGATATTTAAAACAATAAATCTTTAATAAAATAAATGTTTGAATTAAATTACGAAATAAAAGACATTGACACTAAAACCTTTTATGGTGTTCAAAATCAATATTTTAACTTGATAAAATCTACATTCCCGACCCTAAAAATTACAGGTCGTGACAGTTATATCTTTGCGGCTGGAAATCAACAGGCTTTGGATATTTTAGAGCAAAAATTGGATGATATTGTTAAATTTATTCAGAATCATCATACAATAGAGCTAAAAGATGTAGAAAATATTTTGAGTATAAAAGATGAAACTGAAAAACAGCTGATTTTTGACCAAGACATCATTGTAAAAGGTGTTAATGGAAAAATAATAAAAGCAAAAACAACCAATCTAAAAAAATTAGTCAAGGAATCCGAAAAAAAGGATATGGTTTTTGCTATTGGTCCTGCGGGAACAGGGAAAACTTACACGAGTGTAGCTCTGGCGGTAAAAGCCCTTAAAGAAAAAAATGTAAAACGCATCATTCTTACAAGGCCAGCCGTGGAGGCAGGAGAGAGCCTAGGGTTTCTTCCAGGGGATTTGAAGGAAAAACTGGATCCATATTTACAGCCGTTATATGATGCTCTCCGTGATATGATTCCACATGAAAGATTGGAAAATTTTATAGAAAAAAGAGTCATAGAAGTGGCGCCGCTTGCTTTTATGAGAGGGAGAACCTTGGATGATGCTTTTGTAATTTTAGATGAAGCCCAAAATACAACTCATTCGCAGATGAAAATGTTTCTTACAAGAATGGGAATGAATGCTAAATTTATCATTACTGGAGACCCTAGCCAGATAGATTTGCCTAAAAATCAACAGTCTGGATTACAGGAAGCTATGAAAATCCTCCGAAATGTGGAAGAAATAGGATTTATACACCTGAAAGAGTCCGATGTAGTAAGGCATCCTATTGTGAAAAAAATTATTTTGGCGTATAACCAAAGTGAAAAGAAATAAAAAAACCCATGAATTTCATGGGCTTTTTTATTATGTCTAAGGTTTAGATTAGAAACCTCTACCTTTGATTCTTGCTTTTTTACCTCTAAGGCTTCTGAAGTAGTAGATTCTAGCTCTTCTAACTTTACCTCTCTTATCAACTTCTATTTTTTGTAGAGCAGGCATGTTGATAGGGAATACTCTTTCTACACCTACATCACCACTCATTTTTCTGATAGTGAAGGTTTTAGTAGCTCCAGTTCCTCTTAACTGAATAACAACTCCTTTGAAGAACTGAGTTCTTGTTTTCTGTCCTTCTTTGATTTCATAATAAACAGTGATAGAATCACCAGCTTTGAATTCAGGAAACTCTTTTTTTGTAATGTACTTGTCCTGAACATACTTAATTAAATCCATTTTTTATAAATAAATAAAAGGTTTAAAGTCAAACAACATACACGGCTCTCGTCAGAGGTTGATTAACGAGGTGCAAATTTAATAAAAAAAATTATATAGACAAATATTGTAAGCAAAATTTAAGGCTCAAAAACCTCAAATTTCCCATTTTCATAAAAGAAAACGATTTTTTTTATGTTGTTGCCCTTTTCAATGGGAGTTTCTACTTCTGAAATATTTTTGTTTTCTGAAATTTTAGGAGTGTTTTCTACTATATTATATTGTATAGGTTCCGAAATTTCAGATTTTTCTTCCTCCCGTTTTGTATTTTCATCTATTTCTTGAGAAGGAATAGAGAAAAGCCCTGTAATTATAGGTTCATCATCATTTATTTTACTTTCTTCTAATGAATAGGAAGAAGGAGTAGAGGCAGCTTCATTTTCAGAAAAAATCATTGCTCCTTTTCCTTCGATGAGCCATTCCCATTGTATCTCAGGAAATCTATCTTTTATTTTCATTAGAAAATCAAGAGACGGTTTGTTCCTTCCAGAAAGAACATGAGAAATATTAGACCGCTGAACTCCTATTTCATCTGCAAATTCAGAAGAGGATAATTCAGAATAATTGATAATTTTTTGAACTCGACTGTTTAAATCCATACACAAATGTAAAAAATATATTTTACACTTGTAAAAACATTTGTAAATTATTTAATTTTTATCCTTGTTACATTTGTAACTTATTTTGTAAGCTATTCATTGTTAATAAATTATGAACTATTTATTTGTAAAAATATTTTTTAGAATTTATTTTGATTTTTTATCTGGAACTAATAATGATGCAAAAATACTTACGCTCAAAATTCCTAAAATTATCATCAAAGAATGAGATGTAGTGAAGCCCCATTCGTTTAAGTATGAATGCAAAATCATTTTTAATCCGATGAAAACTAATAAAAATGCCAATCCAATTTTCAGATATTTAAACTTATCAATAATTCCTGCCAGTAAAAAGAACATAGAACGAAGTCCTAAGATGGCAAAAATATTGGAAAAAAACACGATATAAGGGTCTTTGGTTACAGAGAAAATAGCAGGAATGGAATCCACCGCGAAGATGAGATCTGTAAATTCTATAATAATCAAAACAAGGAATAGTGGAGTTATTTTTCTTACACCATCTATTATTACAAAAAATTTATTGCCTACAAATTGGTTATGAACCTTGAAAAATCTATTCGCAAACTTTACGACAGGGTGGTTTTCAGTGTCTATTTTCTCCTCATCTTCGGGCATAAACATTTTTGCTCCTGTGAAAATAAGAAAACCTCCAAAAATGTACATAATCCAGTTAAACTTAGTAATCAGGGCTGCTCCTATGAAAATGAAGATAAAACGCATCACGATAGCCCCTAAAACTCCCCAAAATAAAACCCTGTGATAGTTCTCCTTTTCTACATTAAAGGCAGTGAATATAAGAACAATTACAAAAATATTATCCACAGAAAGAGCTTTTTCCACGATGTATCCTGTCATATATTCAAGGCCTAAATTCATATTATAAAGCTGGATGCTGTGTTCTAGATTATTAGGAATGACATCCACAGGATGAGAGTTCTTATTTATAATGTATTGTAGTTTTTCCATACTGTTGATGCCGTGGAGTAGGTGACCATAGCTGACTAATGTAAAATAAAAAACAACAGAAATAAATATCATGAAAAAACTCATAATTCCAGCTTGTTTCAAGCTGATGTTTCCTGTTTTTTTAGCAAAAACACCTAAATCTAGTGCTAATATTAGTCCAATAAATAATAAAAAACTTATTAAAAATATAATCTCGTTTGACATTGTTGTAAAGTTTATTTCGCAAATATATTGAATAAAAAATGATTCAAAATAACAAATGTAAACAGTATATTTTAGCACAAAAGTAAAAGCAGGAGTTTTACAAATGTTTTATTCAAAAACCCTATAAAATAGTGATTTCTATAGTTAAAGTGAAATTAAAAATAACATTATATAAAACTTATAAAAATCTGATTTTTAATAAATAACAATTTGTAATTAAATAAAATGCAATTAACAATCTTATATACTGACAAATTGACAGAAGTGGATTATGATAATAAGATTTTCGATATACATTTGTAAAGTAAAATTATCGTATTTTTGCAGAAATTTTCAAGGTAACAAAATATGCTGTTTAAATATTTTAAAAATGTAAACTTCCAAAATCGCTATATTTCTCCTAAAAAATTGTTTTCATACTTAGAAGAGAATTATGGCGCGGAAATTCAGGAAATAGGAAAATCAACTTTAGGAAAACTGATTTATCTTTTTTCTAAAGGAAATGGGAAAACTTCTGTGCTGGCTTGGTCGCAGATGCACGGAAATGAAAGTAATGCAACTTTGGCGATGCTGGATTTATTGATTTCGTTAGAAAAAAATCCTGTGGCTGATTTTTGGGATAAAATTCGTTTGGATTTTATTTTTATGCTCAATCCTGATGGCTCAGAGATTTGGACAAGGAGAAATATTTTAGAAATAGATATCAATAGAGATTTTCTAAAAGAGTCCAGCATAGAGATGAAAATTCTGAAAAAACAGGCTTTCTCTAAA
>JABCOA020000064.1 GCA_013333875.2 Flavobacteriaceae bacterium
GGCAGATGAGCTTTTGGGGCAAATCATGCAGGGGGTGGAAAATCTAGACCTGCCTATCACTACCATCATCACGGCTGACCACGGAATGATAGATATGACAAGTGAAAAAGGGAAAATAATCATCACCGAAAACCTTGAAAATAAGTTAAAAGACAGAGCCGATATGATAAACAATGGTATGCACTGCCAAGTTTATCTAAAAAATAAAAATCAAAGAGAGGAAATTTATCAAGAAATAAAACAATATTTCGTAGGGAACAGCCATGTGAAAGTGTATAAAAAAGAGGAAACACCGAAAAAATGGCATTATAGAAACCACAAAAATATAGGCGATATTTTGATTATTACCGATGCGCCGTACTATATGGTAAAAAGCGAGAAAGACTTTTTAGCAAATAGAAAAGGTATCTGGGGAACTCATGGATATGACCCGTATGTGACACCAGAAATGATGGCAATTTTTTATGCTTTTGGGAATAAAATCAAGGAAAATAACGAAATAAAACCTTTTGAAAATATACACATTTATCCATTTATCAATTATATTTTAGGAGTAGAAAATCCTAAAAATATAGATGGAAAAACCAAGGTTTTGACACCAATTCTTAAAAAATAATACACAAAAAAAGAGATGCTTTTGGGGCGTCTCTTTTTGTTTATTAGATTTTCTGCACTAATATTTTATCGCAAACCATTTTGCTGAGCGTTTCGGTTTTTCCATCAAACTCTATTTTCATCGATTGGTCAAATTTTTCTACTTCCAAGATTTTTAGCTCAGAATTTAAACTCAGACTTCTATGATTTAGGTAAGTCAAAAACTCATCCGAGGAATCTATTACCGCCGAAAGAATGGCAGAGTTTCCAGCTTTACACTCGCTTAGTTTTGTTAGGTTTTGCTGAATGATGTTTCCTTGTTTGTCAGGAATAGGTTCGCCGTGTGGATCTACTTTTGGGTAGTTCAGGAGTTCATCCATTTTATCAAAGAAAATCTCGGAATGGATGTGTTCCAGTTGTTCTGCGATTTCGTGAACGACCTCCCAGCCGAAGCCCATTTTTTCTACTAAAAACATTTCGGTCAGTCTGTGTTTTCTCACCACATGAGCGGCTTCTTTCTTCCCTAATGCTGTGATTTTTATAGGTTTGTAGCTTTCGTAGATGACCCAGTTTTTCTGAGAAAATTTTTTCATCATGCTGTTTACGCTGGGCATTTTTATGTTAAGCATTTTGCTTAACTCATTGACTGTGAAAGTGTCATCTTTGTCAATAAGATGGAAAATAGCTTTTAGATAGTTTTCTTCATTGAGTGATTTCATAATCAGTATAAACCTCGGCAAATCTAACGATTATTTTTTTAATCACAAATGATTATCTTTACACAAATTTTAGGTGAAAAAAGGAAATAAACAAAGATTTATTTTCAGCGATTATGGTATGAAGAAAGGAATATTTATTTGGCTTCAGGCGGCGCGGTTGAGAACATTGCCGCTATCCGTGAGCGGTATTATTATGGGGGCTTTTATTGCTCGCTGGCGATTGGTTCAGGAAGGTGGATTTTGGGATTATAGGGTTTTCCTTTTGGCTTTGCTTGTTACGATGTTTTATCAGATTTTGTCCAATTTTTCTAATGATTATGGAGATGGGACAAAGGGAACGGACGATTTTCGTGATGAAAAAGCAGAGAGCAGAGCGGTGGCATCAGGGAAAATTTCAGCAGGGCAAATGAAAAAAGTAGTGATTTCGTTTGCGGTTTTGTCTGCACTGGCGACAGTGGCTTTGCTTTATTTGGCGTTTTTTCCTGATTTTGTTACGGAATTTTGGGTTTTTATCGGTTTGGGAATTATGAGCATCTGGGCAGCGATAAGCTATACAATCGGCAAGAAACCTTATGGATACTTAGGTTTGGGGGATATTATGGTTTTTATTTTTTTTGGATTGGTGTCCGTAGGCGGGAGCTATTTTCTTTTTACTAAAACATGGAATTGGGATATTTTGCTTCCTGCTTCTGCAGTAGGAATGCTGTCCGTATCGGTGTTGAATCTCAATAACATGAGGGATATGGAAAGCGACCAAAAGGCTGGGAAAAAGACAGTTGCACAGAGGTTGGGATTTAGATATGCGATGATTTATCAGATTGTTCTCATGCAGTTGCCACTGATTTTTATTCTTGTTTTCTTAATGAAAAACAATCTGCATGCACAGGGGAAATACTATGCTTTTATTGTGATGATTTTATTTTTTCCAATGGCTGCACTCCGCCGAAATATTATGAAAGTAAAATCACCAAATGAGCTAGACCCATTCCTGAAACAAGTAGGGATAATTACCCTTATGATGGCAGTTTTGGTGGCTTTGGGATTAAATTATTTTTAAGAAAAAAATTAAAAAATATAAGATTATGAAAGTGAAATTTTTAGGACAAAATTGTTTTTTGTTTTCGTATAAAGGCAAAAATATCTTGACAGACCCATTTTATAATTTCCAAAAGGAGAAATCAGGATTTGATATTAACTCGCAGAAAATTGATTATGTGTTGATTACCCATGCTCATGGAGATCATACGGCGGATGTGGTTGAGGTTATCAAAAACCATCCAGAAGCACAGATTATTGCTCAGCCAGAGATATGCGGATATTTCGGGCATCCTCACTCTATAGATATTAATATAGGAGGTTCTACAATGATAGAAGGCCTGAAAATCAGTATGGTTTCGGCATCTCATACTTCTAGTTTTCCAGATGGGACATATGGAGGGCATCCAGCGGGATATGTTTTAAAATTTGATGGAAAATGCGTGTATTTTGCTGGCGATACAGGAGTTATCTTTGAAATGGGAATTCTGCCGCAGTTTTTTGGTAAGATAGATTGTGCTATTCTGCCAGTTGGCGGACATTATACGATGGATGCAGAGCAGGCTGCTTTTGCTTCTTCGAAGCTGATAAAAACACCAAAAGTGATAGGTTGTCATTTTGATACTTTTCCGCCGATTAAGATAAATCATGAACAGGCGAAGGAAGTTTTCCAACAGCGTAAAATAGAGCTTTCCCTCCCTGAATTAGGAGAAGAGTTTGAACTTTAAAACAAAAAAATATCTTTACAAAGCGTAAAGATATTTTTTTATTAAATTTATTCCCATTCTATAGTTGCAGGCGGCTTGCTGGAAATATCGTAAGCCACACGATTGATACCTTTTACTTCGTTTATGATGCGGTTGGATATCAATTCCAAAAACTCGTAAGGAAGTTTGCTCCATGTCGCAGTCATAAAGTCTATAGTATTCGCAGAGCGAACCACTGCGGTGTATTCATAAGTTCTCTCATCGCCCATTACGCCCACAGATTTCACAGGAAGAAGCACTACGAACGCTTGGCTGACTTTGTTATAAAGTTCGTGTTTGTAGAGTTCTTCGATGAAAATATCATCAGCCTCCTGAAGAATTCTCACTTTCTCGGCATCTACTTCTCCTAAAACTCTGATTCCCAGCCCTGGACCAGGGAATGGATGGCGGTGAACGAGGTGGCTTGGGATACCCAATTCTTCACCCACTTTTCTCACTTCATCTTTGAAAAGTTCGCGTAGAGGTTCTAAAAGCTCAAATTTCATATCCTCTGGAAGTCCGCCCACATTGTGGTGGGATTTTATCACTGCCGAAGGGCCTTTGATGGACTGAGACTCTATCACATCGGGATAGATAGTTCCTTGTGCCAAGAATTTCGCGCCTTCTATTTTTGAAGATTCTTCATCGAAAACTTCTATAAATTCATTTCCAATGATTTTTCTTTTCTGCTCCGGGTCGGACACGCCTTTTAATTTAACTAAAAATCTCTCAGAAGCGTCTATGCATTTGATGTTCATATGGAAATGCTCTCCATAGTTCTGCATTACTTTTTTCGCTTCATCTTTTCTGAGAAGTCCTGTATCCACGAAGATACAAGTCAGCTGGTCGCCTATCGCTTTATGGATAAGTACAGCAGCTACGGAAGAATCCACACCGCCAGAAAGCCCTAAAATCACTTTTTGATTTCCGACTTTTTCTTTGATTTCACTGACTGTTTTTTCTATGTAATTCGTTAATTTCCAGTTTTTTTCTGCTTTACAAATTTTAAACACAAAATTTTCCAGCATTTTTCCGCCTTCCTCACTGTGGGTCACTTCTGGGTGGAACTGCACGGCGTAGAAGTTTTTAGCCTCGTTGGAAATAGCCGCAATCACGCCTGATTTAGCATTGATTTCAAAATCCTTCGGAAGTTCCTTTACTTCATCGAAGTGGCTCATCCAAACGATAGAATTTTGGCTCACTCCCTCGAAAAGAGCGCAAGGTTTTACAATCTCCAAATGAGATTTTCCGTATTCGCCTTTGGTGCCTTTTTCTACTTTTCCGCCAAGGAGATGCGCCGTAAGCTGCATTCCATAGCAGATTCCTAAAATAGGAATTCCGAGATTAAAAATTTCTTTATCTACCAAATGGGCATCTTCTGCATTTACCGAAGATGGACCGCCCGAAAGTATGATTCCAGCAGGTTTTTTAGCCTTGATTTCATCGATGGGAGTGTTATAAGGAATAATCTCCGAATACACCTGCATTTCTCGTACTCTTCGGCTAATCAGCTGATTGTACTGAGACCCGAAATCAAGGACAATAATACCATTATTCATATTGATATAGTTTTTTGCTGAAAATTATTTAACTAAACCAATATCCTCTCTGTGATATGCATAGTCAAAATTGACAGCATCAGCATCTTCGTAAACCTTTTGTCTAGCCTCTTCGTAAGTGTCGCCAGTGGCAACTAAATTCAGCACTCTTCCGCCGTCTGTTACAATTCTGCTTCCTTGGTATGTAGCTCCAGCAAAGAAAACTTCACTGTTTTTAACTTTGTCTATTCCTTTGATTTCCAGTCCTTTTTCAAAATCACGAGGATACCCGCCAGAAGCTAACACAAGACAAACCGATTTTTTATCTGAAAACTTAAGTTCAATATCTTTTCCATCGATACAATCATTGATAGCATCCAAAAGATTGTTTTCTAAAAGCGGCATAATAGCCTGAGTTTCAGGGTCGCCCAGACGCATGTTGTATTCTAATAGGTAGCATTCGTTATTAGAAACCAAAAGTCCGAAGAAAATAAATCCTTTGAATTTCAGCATGTTATCGTGAATTCCTTTGATAGTAGGATTCATAATATTTTGAACGAAATCTTCCATGTGTGCAGCCGTGAACTCTGGATTTGGAGCAACAGTTCCCATTCCGCCTGTGTTAGGGCCTTTGTCACTGTTTCCTAATTTTTTATAATCTTTCACTGCGATGCAAGGGAAGAATTTTTCTCCATTAGAGAAAGCGATCACAGAAGCTTCAAAACCTCTCAAGAATTCCTCTACAATGATTCTGATTCCTGCATCTCCATGGATTTTTCTAATCATGAAATCGTGAATGGTAGTTTCTGCTTCAGCCAAATCTTTACAGATTACCACACCTTTTCCACTTGCCAGACCACTCGCTTTTATTACCAATGGGAAAGCCTGAGTTTTCACATAGGCAACCGCATCATTGTAAGAATCAAAAATCTTCGCTTTAGCGGTTCTGATACCGTAGTCCTGCATGAATTTTTTAGAATAAGCCTTGCTGCCTTCTAGTAATGCAGCCGCTTTTTTAGCTCCGAAAATTCTCAATCCTTCTTTGTTAAACTCATCCACGATGCCCTCTACCAGTGGAGCCTCTGGCCCTACGATAGTAAGTTCTATATCTTCTTTTTTAGCAAACTTCACTAGGTCTGCTATTTCCGTTTCGTAAACTGTTTTTCCTAATTTCTCTGTAGAGGCGTTTCCTTTTGCAAAGTAGAATTGGGTAATTCTTGGGTCGTTTTTTAGTTTCCATGCGATGGCAGATTCCCTTCCACCATTTCCGATTATCAATACTTTCATAATTTGAAAATGTTATAATTAAAATATATAGTTCTACAAAAATACGCAAATTATTCTTAGAATGAAAGAATAATAAACTAAATTTTATCAGGAAAATAAATGGTGTAAAAAGGCGTATTTCCTAAGCAAAAAAATTTTTATATTTGCCGAAAATTTTAAGTAAGTATAATTTGATAAAAAATTATTTTGTCATAAAAACATTAGAAAAATAATATGTATTGTTCAGCAGAAGAAGCGCTGTCATTGATAAAGAGCAATGATAGGATTTTTTTACAAGGAAGTGCTTGTACGCCTAATTATTTAGTAAACGAATTAGCAAAACGAGCAAATGAATTAAAAAATGTAGAAGTTACCTGTATCACGATACAAGGCGATGTAGAAATCACAAAACCAGAATACGAAGATAGTTTCCGTTTTAATGTGATGTTCGTCTCTACGGCGGTTAGAGAGAATGTAAACAGCGGAAGAGGAAGTTTTATTCCTATTTTCCTAGGAGATATTCCAGATTTGTTTAGAAACAATAGAATGCCGCTAGATGTAGCGATTATCCAAGTTTCTCCACCAGATGAGCATGGATATTGTACGCTTGGACTTTCTGTGGATGTTACCAGATCAGCAGTGGATACAGCGAAATATGTCATTGCTCAGGTAAATCCTAAAATGCCGAGAACTCACGGAGACAGCGTAATCCACACGAGCCAGATTGACAAAATGGTATGGCACGAAACAGAACTGCTTACAGTAGATTATGGTGCAAAGATAGAAGAGGAAGAATTGCAGATTGGTAGAAACATTGCTGAAATCATCGAAGACCGTTCTGTATTGCAAATGGGAATTGGGACAATACCAGATGCAGTTTTGAAGTGTCTTAATAATCATAAAGACTTGGGTATTCACACAGAGATGCTTAGCGATGGAGTAGTAGATTTGATAAAATCTGGTGTGGTGAATAACAAGTATAAAACAACTCATCCGCATAAATCAGTAACGAGCTTTGCTTTCGGGACAAAGAAACTATATGATTTTGTGAATGATAACCCAGCTTTTGCTTTCCTTGATGTAGATTATACTAACGACCCGCGTGTTATCCGTAGAAACCCTAAAGCAGTGTCTATCAATAGCGCGATAGAATTAGACCTTACAGGGCAGGCTTGCTCGGATAGTATAGGTTCTTACCAATACAGTGGTATCGGTGGGCAGGTGGATTTCATGAGAGGAGCAGCGCTGAGTGATGGTGGAAAACCTATCTTGGCGATTACTGCTAGAACCAAAAAAGGCGTGCCGAGAATCGTTCCTTTCCTAAAAGAAGGAGCAGGAGTGGTTACTACCAGAGGGCACATGCACTATGTAGCTACAGAATATGGTGTAGTGGATCTGCATGGGAAGAACTTCCAACAGAGAGCAAAAGCGCTTATTTCCATAGCTCACCCAGATGACAGAGAAATGCTGGAAAGAGCTGCTTTTGAGAGATTTAAAAATTTGAAATTCTAAAATTAAGATAGAATATGTTTCATTTGTTCCCTTTCGGAGTTTTCTGGGAGGGAATTTTTTTTGATGATTATGAAAAATTTATTCAGTTTTTTTATCTTTAACGAAAAATTTAAACTATGAATTTAGAACAAATTCTCAATTATAGACGCTCTGTGCGATACTATAGCGACACAAAAAGGATAGATACAGAAAAGGTGGCTCATTGCCTGAGGCTGGCGCAGCTGGCACCTACAAGTTCCAATATGCAGCTCTATGAAATGTACCATATCACGGATAAAGATATGCTCAAAAAATTGGCCTCTGCGTGTTTGGAGCAGAGTTCAGCAGATACAGCGCAGGAGATGGTGGTTTTTGTGACCCGGCAGGATTTACACCGTAAGCGGGAAAAAGAAATGCTGCGTTTAGAAATAGAAAATATCAAGAGAACCAGCCCAGTGGAAAAACAAGAAAAACGCATAAAAAAGTGGAGAATGTATTATGAAAAATTACTTCCAATTATCTATTCTCGTTTTTTTGGAATTTTAGGAATAGCCCGAAAAATAACAGCGCTGGGAATTGGACTTTTTCGCCCTATGATGAGGCAGGTTTCGGAGGCAGATATGCGCGTAGTGGTGCATAAAAGCTGTGGTCTGGTTGCTCAGACTTTCATGCTGGCAATGGCGGAGCAGGGTTATGACACCTGCCCATTAGAAGGCTTCGACAGTTTAAGAGTGAAAAAACTGCTCAAACTGCCCTATGGTGCAGAAATCAATATGGTCGTAACCTGTGGAATCCGCGAAGAAAAGGGCGTTTGGGGAGATAGAACCAGACTTCCTTTTGAAGAAGTGTATAGAAAAATATAAGTCAAAATTATTTTGATTCAAAAGTTGAATTTATACTAAAATTCTTTCTATTTTTACGCCAAATTTTTTTACTGAATGTACCTCATTTTTGACACCGAAACTACGGGATTACCGCAGAATTTTAATGCTCCTTTATCAGATTCTGACAACTGGCCGAGAATGGTGCAGATTGCTTGGCAGCTGCATGATGAAAACGGCGAACTGATAGAGAATCAGGACTATATCATAAAGCCAGAGGGCTATGATATTCCCTTTAATGCGACCAGAATTCACGGAATATCCACTAAAATGGCGCAGGAGCAGGGAAGGGACTTGCAGGAAGTTTTGGAGGAGTTTACCGAAGTGCTTAAGAAAACCAAAGTGGTGGCAGGGCACAATATAGATTTTGACTATAAAATCGTAGGTGCAGAGCTTTTCCGAAAGGGGATAGAGAATACATTGGAAAAAACGCCTTCTGTCGATACTATGGAGCTGGGGACAGATTTTTGTCAGCTGAGCGGAGGAAAAAACGGAAGATACAAATCACCAAAATTAGAGGAACTTTACGAAAAACTCTACGGTAAAAAATTTGATGAAGCCCATAATGCTGCCGCCGATGTGAATGCTACGGCTCAGGTTTTCTTTGAGATGATGCGTATCGGCATAATCCCAGCAGAAAATCTTAAAATTTCCCAAGAGCAGCTGGAAGCCTATCAAAATCTTCATCCTAATCCCATTAAGCCTTTTGCAATCGTTATCAGACGGCAGGTAGAGGATTTTAACAAGAAGAAAAAAACGGTAGATTTTGGGGATACGGATGAGGTGGAAATTGGGGATTACTTTAATTTTCATAATCATAGTATTTTTTCGTCTTTACAATCGACCACTTCCATAGAAGATTTGATAAATAGAGCCAAATCCGATAATTTCCCAGCTGTGGGAATGGTGGATTTGGGGAATATGATGGGGGCTTTTAAGTTTATTTCCGAAGTGGAAAATTATAATTCCAAGGTTAAAAAAGCTCATCAAGAATACATTGACCAAAAACAAAAAGCCGAGGAAGAAGGCATAGAATTTTCTGAAACAGAACCACAGCAGAAAACAATAATTCCTGTTTTGGGGTGTGAGTTTTATATCTCGGACAGACCTGAGCAGAAGCAGTTTACCAAAGATGACCCAGACAGAAGGACAAATATGGTGCTGCTGGCGAAGAATTTTACAGGTTATAAAAACTTGGCAAAACTCTCAAGTATAGGTTTTGTGAAAGGGTTTTATTTCGGTGTTCCGCGGATTTCCCGAGAGATGATTTCGCAGTATAAAGAGGGGCTCATCGCGGTTACTTCTGGGATTTCTGGTGATATTCCAGATGCGATTTTGAATTTTGGGGAGCAGAAAGGGGAAGAACTTTTCAAGTGGTGGAAAGAGGAATTTGGTGCTGATTTCTATGTGCAGATTCAGAATCATGGTTTGTACGAAGAAGAGCATGTGAACCAAACTTTGCTCCAATTTGCAGAAAAATATGATGTCAAAATTTTAGCCCAAAACGAAACTTTTTATACAGAAAAATCCGATGCTGATATTCAGGATATCGTAAGCTGTATAAAAGATGGAGAAAAACTCTCAACACCCATTGGTAGAGGTTTTGGGAAGAGGAGAGGACTAGCTTCGCAGGAGTTTTATATAAAAAATACGGAAGAAATCAAACAGGCTTTTCGCCAGTATCCAGATGCGTTTGAGGCATATACGGAGCTGTTGCAGAAATTTGAGCCTTATACCTTGAAGCGAGATGTTTTGCTGCCTGAATTTGATATTCCACAGGAGTTTCAGCACGAAGATGACTTGAAAGATGGCGGAAAACGCGGAGAAAATGCCTATCTACGGCATTTGACCTATGAAGGAGCAAAGAAAAAATACAGAGAAATCACAGATGAAATCGCAGAGCGTTTGGATTTTGAACTGGAAGTAATCGCTAAAACGGGTTACCCAGGGTATTTCCTTATCGTTCAGGATTTTTGTAACGAAGCCAAAAATATGGGCGTTTCTGTGGGGCCTGGGCGTGGTTCTGCGGCAGGTTCTGCGGTGGCATACTGCATCGGAATTACTAATGTAGACCCTATAAAATACGATCTCCTTTTTGAGCGTTTTCTGAATCCAGAGCGTATTTCCATGCCCGACATTGATATAGATTTCGATGATGAGGGAAGGGACAGAATCATCAAATGGGTAATTGATAAATACGGGCAAAGTAATGTGGCTCAGATTATTACCTATTCTGTTTTGGGTGGAAAATCTGCGATAAAGGATGCAGGAAGAGTCTTGGATGTGCCGATTTTTGAAACGAATAACATCGCAAAACTCGTTCCGTCTGTGCCAGGGATGAACATTGCAAAAGCCCTTTCGAAATACGATAAATTAAAGGATGAGGACAAAGTTTTGGTGGATGAGATGAAGGCTATCTTGGAGAACCCGAAAGACAACCGCTATCGTGTTTTGGATTCTGCAAGGAAAATGGAAGGCTGTATCAGAAACACGGGAATTCACGCCTGCGGGGTGATTATCACACCTGAGGATATTTCCAATCTTGTTCCTATTTCCATTGCAGCGAAAGATGCCGATATTTTGGTCTCTCAGTTTGATAACTCGGTGGCGGAGAGTGCAGGACTGCTGAAAATGGACTTCCTTGGTTTGAGGACTTTGACCATTATCAAAGATGCTTTGAAACTCATTATACAAAGATATAATATTGACATAAATCCAGATGAAATTCCGCTGGATGATGCGAAGACTTATCAGCTCTTTAAGGAAGGAAGGACAGTTGGGATTTTCCAATACGAAAGTGCTGGAATGCAGAAATATATGAGGGATCTGAAACCAACGGTTTTCGCTGACCTTATTGCGATGAACGCACTGTACAGGCCAGGGCCAATAAAATACATCCCGAACTTTATCAACAGAAAACACGGAATAGAAGAAATAGTCTATGACCTCCCAGAAACAGAGGAATATCTGAAAGAAACTTACGGAATTACCGTTTATCAGGAGCAGGTGATGCTTTTGTCACAGAAATTGGCCAACTTTACCAAAGGTGAAGCCGATACCCTGCGTAAAGCTATGGGGAAAAAGCAGAGAAATGTCTTGGATAAAATGTATCCGAAATTCATAGAAGGAGGGAAGGCGAATAATCTGGATGAAACCAAATTACAGAAAATCTGGAAGGATTGGGAGGCGTTCGCAGAGTATGCTTTTAACAAGTCACACTCCACATGTTACGCCCTGATAGCCTATCATACAGCTTATCTAAAAGCCAACTACCCAGCCGAATATATGGCGAGTGTGATGAGTAATAACATCAAC
>JABCOA020000065.1 GCA_013333875.2 Flavobacteriaceae bacterium
GAAGTAGAGTTATTAACTCCCAACAGCAAGTTAAACCTACCTGTATTACCCTTATTGTAGTTACCCCAATACATGTTCCAATTAAGCATTCCTATTTCTCCATTTGGACTACCTATATTAGAATTTGGGTCTGAACCTAATTGTAAAAATGAGATAGGCTGAGGTATATAAGTGCTTCCATTATCATCTACGATAGTTCTAAAAGTTATTTTACCTAACTTTTCGTTAATCTCAGATTTGGTATATGCATCTATCGGTGTGCTACTACCACTACCTCCATCTGTTGGTAGGTGCGGTTTTAATAATGTAGCCCACGCTTGAGCTTGTAAATCAGTCATACCAGAAGCATCTGCGTTAGCTTTATTGGCTAATTGGTCAGCATCTGCCTTACTTGAGAGCGTGGTGCTAAGGTTTTGGATTTTGTCCTGTGATATCATCTCATCTTTATGTAGGTATGAATCCATCCAACTCCAAAACTGCTCCTGTGTAGGCTTAGAGCCTGTTTTAAACCACTGTTTTATTGTATTTATCGCTGTTTGTGCCATAATCTTAAATTTTAATCAAACCCTATAAACTCGATGAACTTAATAATTCTGTAAGGAGGCATATTGTTGTGAGGTTGATTCTCACCAAATTTTAACTCCATTTGTTCATGAAGCCATTGTGATGCTCCCCCTGCAATTTGCGCCTGTCCTCCGCTTACTCCTCTTACTACTCCTGTACCAAGTCTTGTCATGTGTGTGACTGTTTCAAAGCCACCTTCTATCACAGGGAGTTCTTGAACCTTAAGCTGGTGTGTTTTTTCTCCATCATTTTTAAGCAATTCGCTAAAATCAGCATCATCTGGATTCCAGCCTAGAGGCATTCTCCCCCTTAGGTCGGTGCATTCTTTCCAGCCCTCTGGTATAGGTTCGCTGGCTGGTTTCCCCCAAATCGCTATAAGCCCAATCGGCACAGGGCTTTTCTTGTTTTCCAGCGCTTTAATTCTTTTCTCAAAATCGGCGTTTTTTTTGGTGTTTTCAATGAGGTTTTCCACCCTCTTAAAACCTTCCCATTTAAAGGTTTTATCAGGTGTAGAACTTCCGAATGTTACATATCGTGTAATCTCAATAGGTTTAAATGAACCATCTTCAAAAGTTCCTGATACAGCCTCTTCTTTGATAAAGACATTAGCCGAAAGACTTCCGCCTCTGAACTCCAATACTTCTTTGTTCACATAGACCACTCCGTTGCTTACCGTGTTCCCTGTTGTTTCACACCCCGAGATAATTACCATATCACCAGCCAAATTCCCAAGTGTGTTAAGGATATGGAAAGAACTTTGCAGAAAATCCAGATTATTGGTATCCAGCGGAAAGCCTCCTGTTTGTTTGTATCTTACTATATTCATGTTAATATTCTTGTATTTTATAGCGTTTTGAAGCCAGTTTATAAAAATCTATTAAGTATTTCATCTCAAATTCATTATACTGCAGTCCTCTCGGAACCAGTACGATAAAATCAACTCCTGTATCGCCATAATCAGCTCTTTCATAGAGATAAATTCTACCCAAAAACTTCGGTTTTTGCTCTCCCCTGGTATAGATATACTGCCGTTGAAACCTGTTCCCGTCAGTTATCTTTATCCGCCTTTGACTGATGTCAAACTTATCGTTGAGTGCCGCACGGAGGTAGCACACCTGTCCATTGTGAGCGAGATTGTAGAGGTTAGCATTTCGGTTTACATTAAAATCATCGGCTATCTTTATCAAAGGATAATGAAGCACCCGAAGCCATGCCGAGAGTTTTTCCTTGCGGAGGAAAGTCGGAGTAAGTAAGCTCGTGAGCTTTGGAATATCTAAATTAAACCACATACTCAATGTTGTTAAAGTTTTCAATTTTGAAATATCCCGAAACAGGGATTTTCTTAACCTCTATGGTCTCATAACCGCCGTAATCATTCACTCCTGCATCTATCCATTTGCTTTCAGCCAAAATGATATGCGGAATCCTCACGCCCTCTACCTGCTGGAGAGCATCCACCAAGTGCGCGAGGACTAATTCTCCATCAAATGGTAAATTCTTCAAATACTCTTTAATCGCCTCCTCCACAGGTTTTTTACCCGTTATGATGCTTTGTCCGTTTTCATCCAAAACCAATGGGTCTCGGTAGATTTTCATCTGTAATTTCAAGACATCGGGCAGATAGTTGATAACCGTAATTCTTACCCCTGCATCTTTGATTTCGTTCATGTAAGCATCAAAAGAGGCTTTTTGTCTAACACCTATCGGCTGAAGTTCTCCGCCCTGTTCAGTGGCAATCTTGACAATGAGACGGCTTTCGGTATCCGCTTCGGTTACTGCAGAAAATTTGACAATCTTAGAAGCCGAAATTTGGTCTTCGGTAAATCCTTGATTATTGAATTTATCCGTATCTGGAATTAAATCAAAACCATACTGAAAGGCTAACGCCTTGTTGCGGTACCATCTTGCCGTGTGGGGCTTTAGTTGAGTTAAAGCCTCTAAGACTTCCGTCTTGTGCTGGTCAAATATCTGCTCCAGAGTGTAAATCACAAAAGCTGTGATATACGCCCAAAGCCTCCATATCGCCACCTTGCTGGTCGATGTCAGCCCTGCAAGAGCTGGCTCTGACTCTTTGGCTTTAATTATCTCGTTGTTGATTTGTTCTATACTTCGTGCCATTTTCTAACTTACTTTAAAATCTGTTTGAATAACCCAATATCCGATGCCCTCTAATCTTTCCTCCTCTGGAAGCATTATTACTGCTGTGGCTGGTTGAAGCCTTTTTGCAGTATAATAATTCAGCACATCACTATCTTTATTTACATTATCTGGAAGCTGAATTTCTACTCCTGCGGGTAAATCATCAGTCAGGCTCAGCCCGTTGGCAACCGCCATCGCAAAGGTATTCTCCACCGCTCCTGTGTGCTGAACCGCCAAATCTAAAAGACTTTGATTGTGTAATATGATGGTTGTCATTATTCTACTTTTTGAATATTTACAGGTCCGTGAGTGCAAGTCGCTGTAATGCTAACCTGTTTTATTTCCTCTATTATGGCAGAAGCTATTCTTTCGCATACTTTATCCAAAAAATCCTCGCCATCCTCATTTTCAGCTTCTGACATCCATGCTTTTTTTATTTTTTCCTTTAATCTATCTTTATTTAATGCCATTTTAATTTTCTTTTAAAAGCTCTTTAAACCTGTTTTCTATTTCCTTAAATTTCGGCTGGTTGATAAGTCGTGTTGTAGGTCCTCCTGAAACTGTTAAAAATTTCATCTTCTGGATTTCTTGTAATAGGTCTGTCATCAGCTTTGCCAATGTTTCGTTTTCTTTTTTAAGTAGAAAACCTTTTTTGTCTACTTTCAGCTGTGTTTCTTCTATTTTTAAATCAATACTTTCTATTTCGCTGAAAAATTCAATATAAAGACGATGAATATCCTCATTGATTGGAGAAACCAATACCCAGCTGCCTACTTTTGGAAACAAATAAAATCTCTTACCTTCATCCTCCACGCTTGCTGAGAGTCTGACATCGGTGTAGTCTAATGCTCCATCATTGACCACACAAGTTCCATTTGCTTTATCCACAGAAACCACTACAGCAGGAAAGGTGTCTACTCCTCGTCGTCTCATTAGGTTTAATCCGTCTTGTAGTTCTTTGCTCATTGTAATTTATTGCTAATTGTTACATCTCTTCTTGCTCCAGAACTTCCGTAAGTGGTTACTACTTTTTTTATAAAGTACTTGCCTTCTCTTGCTGGATGTTCACTGTCTTGAATGACTGCTGCCATACCATGTTCTGCATAAGGAATTAGAAATGATTTTACAGAACCTTCAAAACCGTCATATTTGAGCTTTTTAAGCTCTGCTTGTGCCATTTCTTCAAGTTTCTTTTCATCTGATACGACACTTGTGTGAAAAGTCCTGAGTTCCCCGTCTTTATCGCCGACTTCTATGCTTTTTTTCCTGTTTTTGTTATCTATGTAGGTGTATTTTATTTTTAATTTCTTTTGGTCTGCGGATTTATACTCTAAATTGTTTTCAACCAAATTATAGTTAAGGTCGTATATTACCTGCTTTCCTATGTTGTTCATCTGTTCCAGCCCTGCATATAATTTCCCTTCATTGTCTAAATAAATACTCAGTGCAAAATCATCTTTCAGCTTTTGAAGCACCTGCGCCCCGTTAGCCATTCTGATGACGAGCTTATCTATTTTCATGCTGGGGATTTTATCCGAAAGCTCTACATCTGTCCCCTCAACCACTTTTTTTAGCACCTCTTTGAGTGTAGTGCCGTTATTGTAGGCGTGGGTGATATTTTTTCTCCTAAGAATCCACATAGCATCTTCACATTTGATTTCTAAGGGGATTTTAGAGCCTATCGCTGTTACATAGCCGATAAATTCCACTCCTTCGTACCTTTCTTCATACCCGAGTTTTATTTCTACTTTATCGCCGACTTTAATAGCATTCTCTACCTGTTTTTCCTCTCCATTATGTCTTATCTTGAATTTGGACGGCATGGTTATTACCGCAGTGTCCGAGAGTTCTTCCGTACTCTTGGTGATTTCCACTTCACTTACTGAATGGAATATAAAATCGCCTATTTTTATCTCTGATTTTAAAATAAACATCTTACAAAGTTTTTAAAGCCCTTGCTTTATCGGTTAAATCTGCATAAAAATCGCTGTCTGAAACGGCAGTAATGGTGTATTTCTGCAATCCTTGTTCTCCTGCCATTTCTTCCCACTGAATATCTTGGAGTACGATACGCCGAATTTCAAACAATTCTAAAAATGGATTTCCGACGACCTCCAGACTGTCATTAATTTCAAACATCCTGTGGAGTTCTTGTACCTGCTCGGAAGGGTATTCATCTCTTCTTTCTGGGTCTTCATTGAAACAGACCCCTTTTATTGTAAGGGCATAATCTTCTGTGCATATATATTCCTTTACTGTCCCGCGCCTTTCTTTCCCTACTGTTGCTGTTTCGACTATAGTTTTGGTCAGACTCATAGAGATAAGCGGTTCATTGGGAAAAACAAACTCTTCTCCTTTGTATGCAACTTTTAGTGTTTGAAAATAAGCCCCGCCAAGCATTAGTTCTCTTGCTATTCCCCTGAGTGAAGGAAGAACAAATTTTGTTTTGTTCTTTTCCCACCAGCTCGGAAATGCCGGCCCCACATAATTAAAATGCGCCATGGCGACAAGTTCCTTAATGTCTAATTCCATTGTTCATTATGTTTGAAGTTGATTTACACTATTAATAGCTCTTAGCAGCTCTTCTCTCACTCTTTCTCCAAAGGAAGACAACCCCTCCTCTTTTGAGGACACATAAATTTTGGTATCAGTCCCTACTTTATCAATATTGATGGTAATATTGGTCTGTTTTGAACCTCCAGAGATGATTCCATCCGACGCTTCTTTTTTCTTTCTCCCTTTTTTCTTTTCTTTTTTCTTGTCATTTTTTCCAAGTTCTCCCCCTGCTGAATACTCCGGCATTATGGCGTTTTTTAAATTATTTACCGTACCAGAAAGACTTGATTTTTCGTTCCATTTTAACTCATCAAGAGGGTTTTTGATACCCTTTTTAAACGCATCTGCTTTTTCATCAAAATTCTTTTGTGCGTTTTCTATTGTTTTCTTTCTGTTTTCAGTGTCTTGATTTATCTTTTCAAGCAGGGCATTATTTTCTGATTCTTCACCGATTCCGACAGCATTTTTGAAGGTATACCAACCTTCCTTTATCTTATTGAGGCCTATCATAAAGCTGTTAGTGGTCTTCTGCCAGTAATAATCTATCATAGAGGTAAAAGCTTCCCATGTGAGCTTTGCGTTATTTACAACTGTACTCCATGCCTCGCCCCAGCCGCTGATTTTTGATATAAGGTAAGTGATAACCGCAATCAGCACGATAATTCCTGCCACAATCAGCCCCACTGGGTTAGACCATAATGCAAGGTTCAGCACCCATTGTGCGGCAGCGGCAGCTAAAAGTCCTACCGCAAGACTTCCCAAAATAATAACCACGGGTTCTAAAATAGGCCCCAACTGCTCTCCTAACCAACTGAAAAAACTCATCATTTTAGAAGCGATTGGAATAAATACAGAGCCTATCTTTACCATCATTTGCTCTAATTGCCCTTTTAGCCCTTCTAATTGCCCATAAGGAGTATCTGCTACTTGTTCAAGCATTTTGTGGAATCTTCCCCCTTCTCCTGTCGCCATATCCATTGCCCTACGAACATCATTGAAGCTGATTTTTCCATCTTCCATCTTCTCTTTGAGACTGTTCATGCTTTCTCCTGTTTTCTCGGATATAATCTGTAAAGGGTTAAATCCTGCATTGATAAGCTGTAATAACTCTTGTCCGGCAAGATGTCCTTTTCCCTGTATCTGAGCCAAAGCGAGTGAAAGTCCTCCGAGCTTATCGGCGTCTCCCATACTTATGTCTCCGAGCTGTTCCATGAGCGGCATAACATCAGAGCTTTTAATTCCATTGGCAAGCATCTGCGTAGCCATATCATAAACCTCTGTCCCAAATACCGTATCAGTAGCAAACTTTGTTAATCCCTCATACAGCGAACTGCCTATTTCTTTACTTCCTGTAAGGGTTTGCAGCTTCATTCTCTCTTTGCCTGCTTCCATTGCTTTTTCTGTTGCCGTCCAAAAAGAACCAATGGCTGCCCCTGCCAAAGTCAATGGATTAGATATTATATCTGCTCCAGGCAGAGAGTTTGCAAAGTCTTTCCGCCAGCCAGCCATTTTTGAACCGAAACCTTTACCAGAGATTCCCTGTTCTAATCTTGAAATTTGTTTTTCAAGGCGCTGAGCTTCCCTTGTGGCTTCATTAAATTCCTTTTTTAGATGAGTAGAAAATTTAACCTGGTTTACCTTTTCTAATTTCTTTTTAAGCTCATCTATAGAGTATTGAAGCGTTTTGGGACCACGAACAGCCTTAACAGCAGATGCTGTAACTTTTGAGAAAAGCGCCGACATTTTTTCTTGTGTTTTCGTTGCTGCGGCAGAGAGTTTTTCGGCATTGTTTTTGATGCCATCTATAGAAGAGGAGGCCTTTTTTGCAGCTGCAGAAACGCCGTCTTTCATAGAGATGATAAATTCATAAACATTTGCCATTTTTAGTTATATTTGCATTATGTTATTAGTATTTGTTTATATTTTTTTGATTGCTCTTGCAGCAGGTTTTATATGGAAACTTGGAAAAGATTATGTATATCTTATCAAGTACCGCCCTGTGCTTTCAGTAGTCTTTTTAGTCGCTTCTGCTTTGATATGGAGCATTCCTCTTATAGACTACCTTGCTAAAGGGATGTTGTTCTTTTCTGCCAGCTGTTTTTTTATGTATTTCGCAGCCGTTCACAGAAAGAGACAGTTCTAATAAGATTTTGAGGCTTCTGCTTCTTTAGCTCTTATCCACTTTAATTCTTCCACACGCATTGCCCATTCCTCATCTGTCAGCAGGTCGGGATTTATTTTGAAAAAATACCGCAGTTGCGCATCCAAAATACGAATGGGCTGTTCATCTTCGTTTACTTCCGCCTGCTCTAAAGCTTTTCCAGCTCAGCCTCTTTTACTTCTATGATTTCTGCAATTTTAGAAGATGCTGCAAGAAATAAACTATCGTTAGTTTTAATCTCTTCATCTCCTCCAAGCCAGCTGTTTTTAAGGATAATTTCATTAAACTTCAGCGGGTCTTTTGTTGCCGTAGAAGATGCATAACTCAATGTTTTTCTATCAGGAGTTTTAAGATAACATTCCTTATCTTCTATTTTTAATCTAAAAATATCTCCATGTTTTGATTTCCATTCTTGGATTTGCTCTTGTGTGATTTCTGATTTCATTTTTTTACTTTTTAAAATTGTTTTAAATATTCTTTAAAAATACCCGCCCGAATAAGACGGGTATAAAAATTTACTGTTGTCTCTTTACATCAATGAAAAGGATAGGAAGTTCTACTATCATGTTTTTATCTCCCTGGTTCATTCCTTTTTTCACTTCTGTAAACTCTACACCTTTTAGAATGTCTGTTACTATCTGTCCGCCATCATTCGGCACATATGCAACAACAATATCAAAAGAAAGAGCGAGTATATTTTTATTGGTTGCATCTCTAGTCATGGCTTCCAGTTCACTCTGCCATATAGATATTTTACCTTCATAAGACACATTGCCTCCCACAACTCCGTGAGGTTTACATCCCCTGCCATAGAGCAGTTCTTTTTCTTTTTTCTCTGTGTATTCTATTGCTGTACATCCATCCAGTATTCTCCCTCCGAGAAGCACCGATATACTGCACCAGCTGTATTGTTTTGAATTAAAACTTGCCATTGTTAATCTATTTTAGTAGTGAAACCTATCTTAACTGTAATAAACTTAGCATACCCTACAGGCTGTAATTTAATATCTACTTCCATTATTCCTGTTTTGATAATGTCTTGATTTTCATCAATCACAACCTTGCAGTTGCTTAATTCTCCTTTACTCGTCATCTGTCTGTTGATGTTACTCTCTACAGAGTTCTGCCATGCTTTGATGATAGCAGGATGTATTGTTCCGTTTTCTGTGACTTGGATTTCATCTCCCAAGTTCTCCACCAGTACATTGTAAGCGATGATAACTGCCTTGTCCATTACGAAACCGTTGGCTAATGTTTTAAAATCATCAGTCTCTCCTGTAAGTGTAGGGTCATCGGTAAAGAAAAATCCTGCTTTCCCCGCAAAGTTTCTAAGGAAGATGTAATTTTTATCCGCGATGCTGTCCCAAGCGGAGGATAAAGATTCTACTTTTGCACCTCCTGTAAAATACGCCTGCGTATGCTCTACTGCGCCGTCTTTTACCCTCCCAATATTTCTTTGAACTGGAGTAGATGCTAGCCGTGCCAAAGCCAGTCCGATAGAAGCTTCTTTTCCGCCGTCTGTGTTTGCTAGCAGCAGTGAAACCCTGTTAAACTTTGTCGTGCTGTAGTCCTTTAAGGACTGTACATCTCCGCTGAAATCATTAGCAGAAATGATAACCCTCACAGGAAAATATTTTTCTGAAAAATCATCTGCCAGTTTTTGTGCTTTAATTACAGCTTTGTCTGTATCTGCATCGATACTTCCACTGATAGTAGGGCTTCCAGAAGATTTTTTAAGAATACCCAGTACACGGATTTTTCCCCCTGCGTCTTCAAGTAGTTTCTTCGCAAAAGTCTTTTCGTGGTCAGCCATCTGTTCCATCGTGGTAGCATCAGAAACAAGCATTATCCACAGCTCTGCTGATGTTCCTGCATATTCATAGAATGCTTTAACATGTTTGTAAGCAAAAGGGTTTTCTGCTTCTGTAATTCCTATTTTCTTTGCATCTTCTAAAGAAAATATCTGTTTGCTTTCTCCTATCGCAATTTTACCTGCAACAGTAGAGCCTGTAACAACAAGACCAGGTGTCTTCTGTATGTCTGCTGTGAGCAGTTCTAAGCCATTAGAAGCAATGATAAATTTTATTTTTGGTAATCCCATTTTTGTTATGTTTTAAATTTTATGATTATTCCTGCAATAAAGCCAACTATCAGCGCTATGCCTATCAAACTGAGAATAGTAAATACACTTACACCGCTTTTCTTCTTAATGTCGGTTTCTTCTTTTTTACTCGTGTTTATATATCTGCTTTCAAAATCTGCTCGGATTTTTGCCTCTATGGCTAAACTATCGCAGTGAGCATTGATATATACCGTATCTCCTTTAACCTCTAATGAAGCGGTAGCATTGCCGTTTTTTTGTTTCCATTTCAAGGGCTTTGAAAGTGTTTTTAAATCTCCTTTAAAATCTGTTTCTTTTGCCTTAAATGAAGACAAAGGCAGTCTAAGAGACGCTTCCGCTGGTTTGGTATGGAATACTGTATCGCGGTAAGTTGTTGTCTTTTCCGTGATTATTTCTGTTTTTTCTTCCGAGCTTTGACGCTCCTGCCGAACACTCCGGCAGGATGTCAAAGAGAGATAGATAAAAAACAAAATCACAAGTGTTAATATCTTAGATGTTTGCATATTCTTTTTTTGCGTCAAATGATGGACACGCTTTTTTCACATTAGGAAAATCCCTGTGTCCTTGGATTATTGCCTTTGGATGGACTATTTTAAATTTCTCTAATAAATCCCGAAGAGCCTTTTTCTGGGCAGGTGTCCGGTTATCTATGGGGTTGTTCTGGCTGTCTACACCTCCGATGTAGGCAATATTGATACTTACCGAATTAAAACCTTTGACTCCGTTAGAAACTTTATCTACACTCAGAAGCTTGATTACCTCGCCATTGGGCTTGATGATAAAGTGATAGCCGGGCATTTTCCAGCCTAACTGAGTTTTCCAATACTGCTGAATACTCTCTACAGATGTCGTCTGGGGCGTTGCCGTACAATGCACGGCTAAAAACTTTATTTCTCTCATTATTCTGATTTATTTTCTTCTTGGTTGTCTTCCTGTGATTGTTCTCCTTCTGGTTGTTCTTCCCCATCCGAATTTTCGGTGTCATCTGTCTCGTCCTCACCTTGATTTTCAGCATCTAACTCTAACTGCTTCGCTTTAATCAGCTCTTGAATTTGTGCTGCCGAAAGTTTCGGGTCTGGAGCTTCACCAAACAGAGCTAAATAATCTGCCACAGCCTTAGCCTTAATCGCTTTCAGCTCGCTCGGCGATGATTTTTTTGCTGTATCCTGCAAGGCGCTTTCTCCTGTTTGCTCTGCATTAGGAGCAGGAATTACAGGCTCTTCTTTTACACTTGTTCTTAAATACTCCTCTACGACATTGTCTTTTAATGTCTGTGCGTGCTTTACTGCATCTTCTTGATTGATGAATAAGGTTTCATCAGAGGTTGCATACACTATATTGTGAGGATGGTTTTCAAAGAAATATTTTAATTTATTTTTCATTGTTGTTGATTTTAAAAGTTTTCAGCCGGCAATACTACCAGCTGAAAACTGGTTTATACCTAAAGAATTGTTGCTCTGTATTTAGGGTTGTTTCCTCTAATATTACCCACTAATGCTCTTTGAGCAAATGAAAGCAGGTCAGCCTGTAATCCAGAGTCTCTAAGAGTAGCATACATTTCTGTATCCCCGAAACATCTGAACACTTCATCCGTTACCCACATGAATGAACACTGCTTGTCGGTAGTGTCTTTGGTTGCTCCGAACGGCTTTTTAGTTCCGTCAGCCTTGTAAATAGGGTTTTGGCTGTAAGAGAAGACTTTAAAGCTGTACATCTGCTTCTCATTCATGATGTCTTTGTATAACTTTTTGTCTTCTTTCTTAATTCTTGCCAAATGCTGTGCATTAAAACAGATGTTAAGACCTTCCGTGATGTCATTCTCTAAGAAGAATGCTTCAGCATCTATGATGGCGTCTATAACAGAGTCGTTCGCACTTAGGTTAAACAATTTGTTGAAAGCATTCGCTGTATCCACAGACCATGCATAAGCTGCTCTTTTTCCGATGTTTTTTGCAAGGGAATTTTTGTGACGGTTTATAAGTGACTCCCGTCTGTTATAAGCCAATTCAATCTCTTGCAGTTGTCTGTGGCGTGTTTGAGAGGTAGAGAATGTTTTAAGCACCACCTCATTAGGAATATCTGTGATTTCAGCTACAGGTAGAGGGTTATTATTTGATGCAAAATAATCTTCATGAACAGAAGGTTCTATACCTGCCTCTGCAAGATGTAGTTTGTTATTCTCTACAAATTCGGACATGTCTACCGACTGGGCTACAAAACTATGGTTAGGAATAGGGTTCTCTTTTATCCCTGGTATCCATATTTCCGTTTGTAATGCCATCAGTGTTCTTCCTTTGTACAGAGAAGGTGTGAAATAGGTTACCCCTGCATGCACTGCCGTGATGCCAGCCGCTAAGATTAAAGGGTTAACCTCTACCGATGTTATTTGTGCTAATAATAGAGATACTGCAATCGCTAACAAAAAATTGATGCTTAATGCAAATAATGAAAGTCTTTTTTTCATTTCAAATAATTTTAAAAGATGATTAAATAATTTTAGTTGTCTTTATGCCTTACACCTGCTGCGTAATCCTTAGCCAGCTGGGCATATTTTTCTGGTTCCTCTTCCTTGATTCTTCTAAGCTCTGCCACATCATGTTTTTGCAGATAATCAAAAGAGAGTTCTGCACTGCCGTCAGTAGAACCAGCCGTCCCTTTTGATGCTTTGGTAAGCGCTATAACATCTGCTACCTTACCATTTCTTGCATTTTGATTGTTCTGGGCTGTCTTTTCAGAAATCAATTTTGATAATTTGGCTTGCTGTCCTTCAAAATCATTCTCAAAAGCTTTAATCTGAACATCTTTCAAATCCTCTGGAATAAGTCCCAACTTTACTGCCTCGCCGACTAATTTTTCGGCTTCCTTACTTTGAAGGTGAATGTATTTTTCTTTCCATTCTCCCGCTTCTTTTTCTGCATTTTCTTTCGCCAGCTTCAAAGAGTTGACTTCCTGCAGTACCTCAAATTCACTGCTCTCTGCTCCCTTTCCAAGGGCAAGAGCTACATTTTTCAATTCTGACATTTTTTTATTGTTTTGGTTTAGATTTAATAATTGTAATCGCGCAGGTTTCCCATTTTTTGAGAGTTTAAGCGCCTCGTCATTTCCGCCAATATCTACAATAGAAAGCTCTATCATTTTACACTTGGTCACCGTTTCAAGGGTCTGCCCTGGCATGGCTAATTTCGGGTCAGATGAAGTCTCTATAATATCGGCTCCCAATGAAGACATCTTAATAAACCCGCCATCTACCTTAGCAGCAATCTTCTTGGCAAACTCGTCCTGTTCGTCAAATTCCACCTCTGCAATGAGCTTCCCGGCTTCTTTTTTTAAGGAAACTGTCCGTCCTATAATTTCACTCCCCGTAAGTGTGCCAAATCCTCTATTGTGCATATAAAGGACAACGGGATTTTTCATATACTGCTCTGTGTCTATTCCTTCTGTTAGGATTCTGTATCCGTAAGAATTGACCGCATCAGTGCTGACGATAAATGTATGTGTGTTTTTCTTTTTTCCTTTTTCCATGATGAAAATTTCTGTGGCAAAATTGAGACTTGAAAAGCGACGAAAAAAGTGCTTGTTTTTTCATTAACAAAAAAGTCTTAATGGTTAAGAGTTTTTTGTTAAGTATTAAACTACAGCTTTTTATAAAGTCCTTTTCTGATGAATTTTGCAGAAGAATTTAAAGACATGAAAGATATTTTATTTACCGATGATTTGGCTTTTGAGAACGGCGATTTTACCATAGCAGAAAGCGACAACCAGCATACACAGCATATCCTCATTGCTCAAAAAGGAGAATATAAAGCCTCTCCTGAGCTGGGGGTTGGTATTGAACAGATGCTTAACAGCGAGGAGCCTATGGAGTTTCTCATTGAGGCTAAAAAGAATTTGGAATATGATGGACAGAAGGTAGATAACATCTCTTTCACAGAGAATAAAACAATAAAAGTAGAAGCTAAATATTTATAAACATGGCAAGATTAAAGGCAGCAGACGCAGATTATAAGAAAACACAAGGGAAAGAACTTTTTGTAAAGGGGTTCAATATCACTAATATATCAGAGATTATTGGGATTGGAGAAAAGACGCTCGGTAAATGGCGCAAGGAAGGAAACTGGGACGAAGAAAAGGAACTCCAGACATTAAAGCCTTCTAATATTAAAAGACTCACGCTCAAATGTGCGTTAGCTATAGAAAAGGGAGAGGAACTTCCTTATAAAGCCGATGATATTTCTAAGATTGTAGCCGCCTTTGACCGAATCACCGACAGCCGTAAAAAAGCAGTCTATACCATGGAAAGCATCGATGCCTTCTGCTCTTACATGCTGGAAAAAGCAGCTAAAAACCAAGGTAAAAAAAGAGAAAACATTTTAGAGCTTATCAAAGAGATTCGTACTCACTTTGATGCCTATATAACAGAACTTTTACAAGATGACTAAAACCGAACTTAAAGAAGCTAAAGAGCGATATTTCAGCCTTTCTAAGATGATTAGAGATGCTACTTCCCAATCACTCGTAAAAGAAAGTACAGAAGAGCAGGAAGCAAGAGTTAAGCGCCTTTTAAAACCAGAAAACTACGGCGAATTTTTTGACTATTATTTTGGAGTTTACAGCGGACTCCCTCTCGGTGATGCTGTCACTCCTCAATTTCATATCAGAGACTATAATAAAGTATATAAAGACCCTTTTATACGGCAGTTTAGAAAGAAATTCAGAGGGGCGGGAAAATCCATACAGGCAAATGTGGGCAATATATGCCACCTGAAAGAGAATAACAAAATATTTTTCCCCGTCATCATCGGAGCCAATGAAGGGCTTGCTAAAATCCTACTAAGCGACCTACAGGCGCATTTGGTCAGCAACGAGCGTTTTATCAAAGATTTTGGTATGCAGGTCAGTTATGGAGACTGGGCTGATGGAGATTTTCAAACCAGCGATGGAAAGCACTTTAAAGCATTGGGGTTAAATCAACCATTTAGAGGGCTTCGTTTTGGTTCGTTTCGTCCGGACTTGGCTATATTAGACGATATAGAAGACAGGGACAGGGCTAAGCGTCCAGATATGGTCAATAAATATGGCGAAAAGATTGTGGGTGACTTGGTAAAGGCTCTGCACAGAAAAAGGGGAATGGTAATCGTCAATAATAATTACATGGTCAAAGAGGGCATTTTGGACTATTTAAAAGATAAATGGCAGGACAGCATTCACTTTGATGAATCTATTACCAACTTAGCCACCGCCAATATTACTAAGGAAAATTACAAGGATATTGACTGGGAACCAAGCTGGCCGGAGAGAGATACCAAAGAAGATATTATCAGAATCATATTAGCCGATGATTATTATACTTCCCAGCGGGAAGACTTTAATAACCCTATTGAAGAGGGCAAACTATTCAAGGCAAAAGATATTATTCATACCAATATTGCAGAAAATGAAGTATGGGACGGAATACTTGACCATTGGGACTTGTCTTATACCGCTCATGGAGATTACAAGGCAGGGGTGCTGCTTGGGATTAAAGGCATGAAGATTTTCGTGCTGGAGGTATTCTGTCAAAAATGTGAAATCAACTACGCAATGCAGGTCCGCGCTGAATGGGTAAAGAAATATAGGGAGAAAGGATATAACATCATGGGCTTTTTTGACGCTACTGCTGCACAGGAGGCTGTATATCTTCCTGTTATTATTCAGGCATCAGAAGACAATCATTGCCCTAACATCCCAATGCCGAAACATCAGGAGGGAGACAAACATAACCGTATCGCTACGGGAATTACTAATGCATTGTTCAGGAAAATACTCTTTTGGGATGAAAGTCTTAAAACCCGTTCAAAAAAAGATTATGAGGCTTTTATGAAGCAGATTTTAGCCTTTGAAAGAGGAACAAATTCTAATGATGATGCTCCCGACACCTTAGAGAGAGGAATTACTCTTATACAGACTTATTTTGGATATTCTGAAAGTAAAGGAAGCACCAAACCTGCCGTAGGAAAAAGAAGCAGCAGCCGAAAACGAAGAATTTAAAAATATAAGAAATGACACCGAGAAAAGAAATATTTATCAAAATAAAAGAGGCTTTACAGACAATACCCCAGCTTGAACTGGTAGATTTAGACCGAGGACAGATGAGTGCTGAAAAAGAACCTCATCTATTCGTGGCTGCACTTATTCGGATTAACCGTATCAACTGGGAAACCATGACCGAACAAAACCAAGAAGGCAGGGCTTCGGTAGATGTTACGCTGTATTGCAGGGATGGATGGCTCAATCAGTACCAAAATACAGAGGATACAGAACATGGGCTTAATGAAATAGACCTTTTAGATGCTATTGCTGAAAAATTGCAGTTTCTGTATGGCAAGCAGTTCAAACCATTAGAGCAGATGGGAGATGAAATTGATTCGCAGACCATGAAAGGTAATTTTGCCTACCGCCTCAGCTTTGATACAATGATTTACCGAAAGCTCGCACCAAAATACAAGACAGTTAAAATGAGTTTAAAACAAATTTAAAGACTTTTTAAAATGGCTTTTTTAACCAAAGAAGAATTACACACCGTAGCACCTTTAGATTTCGTGGATATATTAAAGGGAACAGACTCTAATGTTGTTGAGAACATCATTCAGGAGAGCATAGATGTTTTTAAAACCTATCTGGGAAGTTATTATGATACAGAAAAAATCTTTCTGATGCAGGGAGAAAACCGCAATGGGCTTTTGCTCAAAAATCTTAAAAAGCTGGTTCTTTATGAACTCAAAGAACGCAGAAAGCCGGGCGGAGACAAAGACGATTACAATGAGGTGATGAAATGGCTGGAGGAAATTGCCAGCGGAAAAATGAAAGCAGATTTACCTCTTAAAATGGAGGATAAAGACGGAGATGGACAGCCTGATGAACCTGTGCCTTTTATGAAACTGGGAAGCCGCAAGACTTATAGAAATCATTGGTAAAAATGAAAGACTTAAAAGATTTACAAGATCTGCTCAATAAAGCCGCTGAAGAAATCCCCGAACAGGCATTAAAAATTATAGAAGTGGAGGGATTGAATTTTATTCAAAAGAACTTTCAAGACGAAGGTTTTAATGACAGCACTTTAAATTCTTGGAAGGAAAGAAAAACCACAGACAGGCAGGGCAGAGACCTTACCCGATACCGCACCAACCGGCACGGCAAAATGGGAGCATTAACCAAATTCGGGCAGAAAGAAATAGGCAGAGCCATACTTACAGGACATAATACCGGTGGGGACAAACTGAGAAACTCTTTCAGAGCAAGAAGAGAAAAACTGCGGGTAATATTCTACACCTATAAAGGATATGCCGCCTATCACAACGAGGGAACACAAGATTTACCACAAAGACAGTTCATCGGTAAATCTGCTTATTTAGAAGAAAGAATTAAAGATAAACTAACCAAAACATTAGACCTATTACTAAAATGAAATATATACAGCATACAACAGACATCAGCGGGAATCTGCTAAAAAACCCAATAAACCTTAGTGCTTCTGATACTAATAACATCAGTAAGGTAACTAAGTTTATGGTAGATTTAGTACGCCAGCAGAAAAGAATATGGCGAAAAGAAATCAACGACTGGCAGAGGGCAAGGCTCATGCGACAAAGTAAGGAATATCCTCAAAATTTCCTACTCCAAGAGGTCTATGATGACGCTCTAATGGACGGCCAGCTCACAGGAATTACCCAGAATAGAACCTTTCGAACTACTAATAAGGAGTTCATCTTTGTAGATAAAGAGGGTAGGAAAGATGATAAATGCACCGAATACATCAAGGATAAGTCTTGGTTTGAGGACTTTTTAAAGTATGCTCATGAATCAGTCTATTTTGGGACAGAAGTTGTCTGGATTAAAAATGTAGAGAATAGGGAAATAAAAGAAGTGGAGCTTGTAGAGCGGGGGCATGTTATCCCAGAATTAGGCATCATCGTTACCGATATTGCTATGAATACAGGCTTGGCTTACAGAGAGTTTCCAGAGCAGCTCATAGAAGTGCAGATGTACGATAAAATAGGACTGCTAGAGAAAGCTGTGCCTTATGCTATCTTAAAACGCCACTCTTGGGGAAGCTGGGACGAGTTTGAGGAATTATTCGGAGTGCCTATCCGTATTGCTAAAATTGCCTCGCAGTCCGAACAGGTTAAGAACGAAGTAGCAGGATGGCTCGAAGATATGGGCTCCGCTCCTTATGGTGTCTTTCCATTAGGTACTGAAATTGAAATTAAGGAAAACAGCAAAGGTGATGCTTTTAATGTGTTTTTTCAAAAAATAAATGCCATACGGGAGGAGCTTTCCATATTGATACTGCATCAGACAATGACTACGGAAAACGGAAGTTCTAAAGCACAGGGAACAGTGCATGAGAACACTCTCAAAGAACTTATTTTTGCTGATGAAAAAAACATCTTGGCCATCTTGAACGATAAACTTGTTCCAGCTATGAAAGCCATTGGTTATGCTATTCCAGACGGGTTTAAAATCGCTGTATCACAGACCAAAGACCCCAATGAGCAGATTAAGATAGATTCAGAATTTTTAAGAGCTGGATACATTATTCCTGCTACATATATTACCGAAATATATGGGACTGAGATTGAATCTGTGCCAAGACCGCAGACAGAAAGCATCGGCAAAGCCCCCGAAAGCTCAAAAAAGCCCTAAGCCTGCTCAGATTACACTACCACACTAAATGCTGTGGAGATATTCCTCTGCAGCTTAATGCGGATTTTAGTTTGAGCAGGCTCATAGAAAAATACATTCGGGAGCTTTTTGATGAAAAAAAAGTTCCCCAAAAACTTCGTGAGGAACTCTGGGGATATTATTTTGATAAACTTTCAAAAGCTGTGGATGCAGGATACAGCCCTAAATCTGAATTTTACGACAAAGATTTAGCAAGAGCCTTAAAACATAATATTGCACAATTTTGCGCCTTTAAAGAAACTTCTTTTAGGAATACTCTAAGGGACTTACTTACAAAAGACGGAAGTCTTGTGCCTTGGTCTGAGTTCAAAAAAGAAGCTTACTCAGTTTCTGGAGATTATAATCATAGATGGCTGGAAACCGAATATCATCAAACAGTTGCCAATGCGAATATGGCTGAGAAATGGAAAGATTTTGAAAGAAATGCCGACCTGTATCCCAATCTTAAATTTGTCAGCGTTAATGACAACAGAGTCCGTCCAGAACACAAGGTGTTAGATGGAACAATACGCCCTATTAACGACCCATTCTGGAACAAATATACTCCGCCTCTGGACTGGGGATGTCGCTGTCATGTAGTACAGACAGATGAAGAACCAACGGAAATAAAAGGAGGCCTACAGCTTAAAATAGAATTTGAAAACAATCCAGCAACAAGCGGAAGTATATTTGGCGGAACAGCTTATGAAAAAGGCTTGGATAAAAAAGAAAAATATGATGCTTATCAAAACTCTATAAACTGGCTTGAAAACCTGCAAAAGAAAAACGGCAAAGTAACTTTTGATAAAGACTATGATGTTAGCGACTTTGAAAGAAATAAGTACATTGCTGAAATGTGTGCTAAGCAAACAGGTTTTAATTTTCATATTAGAAAGCATTTAAATATCACAGGGGTTACTAATCCAGAATACCTCATTAATAATCTCTTTTTAGGAGATAGAAAATCTGTTGAAAATACAGGAAAAGCTATTTTCAATAGAATAGATAAATCTAAAGACCAAATGCTTAATAAGAAAATCAATCCACATCAAATGCCTTATTATATTGTTTGGGACTTTGATTCTATCCCTAATCTCAATGTTGATGAACTGAAGAGAAATATAACAAGGAAAATAACTCCTACAAGAGGAACTAAAATAAGAGGTATGTTCTTTCAGTATAAAGGAAAAGCCGTGTATGTCTCAAGAGAAGATATATTAGGAAGGAATATGGACGCATTAAATTTATTATAAAATGGCAAAAGCCCCTTAATGGGGCTTTTACTTTTCGGGCCTTCTTGGGTATTTCACCGCGAATGCTTCTTTATACTGAAAATAGTAACTCAACATTGTATTGCAAATATACAAAATATATTTTAATTCGCATAAATTCCGTACTGTTTTATTATCGCAGACACGGTGGTAGTAGATATAGGCGGAACCTGTCGGGCTGTCTCCTCCAAAAGAGCAGATAATTTCCACTGTGGGTGCTTTCTTTCTAACTCCGAAAACACTCGCCTTACTTTCTGATTTCTAAGTCTTAATCGTTCTTCTCTACTCATATCGCAAAGATAATAAGCATTTTGCAGTTTTGCAAGGCAATTTTTTCAGGAACAAAAAATAAAAAAACCGCCTACAAATGCAGGCGGCCAAAAAATAAAATATAATGTAAAAAAACAGTTATGTTTTAGAAAATTCTCTGAAAAAGTGATTCATTTCACGCTCAAAAACATCAGTATAAATGTTTTTGTCACTTTGTTTTTCGCCCTCTTTCGTGGCAGTGAATGTCCATCGTGAGACAGCAGGTTCACTGACAAGAAGACCTTCTTGAGCAGGAAGGTTTAGGTAGTAACCCTTAACCTCGTAGCCTTGGCTCTGCAGGAACTTGATAATCTGCGCCTGTGACATTTCTGCTTTGGTATACATCGTGATGATGCCTTGTTCTTCTTTTATCCGTATCATAGTTTATTCTCTTTTTCCATTGTTTTTTGAATTTCTCGGCGGTGCTTTTCTTGGCTCATTTCTTCGGTTGCTTTCTTTGGTAGGAATACTGGCATTTTTGTGGAATTCTGACCGATTTTAGCAAACTTCTCCTGCATTTCCTCCGGAAGTTCATGAAAGTATTTTAGTGGCGCTTTTTCCTCCTTTTCTTCTTGTTCTTGGGGTGGTTTGCTTCTTACCAGCTTCTCTCTTTCATCTGTTTTTCGTTCCAGGTATTGTCCTGCCCAGTCCATTACCAGCATCGTATCAAACTTATAGACCTTTCCAAATTCCCCTCTTCGAGCCATTTTGAACATGAGAACAATATCATCAAAAGTTTCATGGCTGAATTTCTCGTACAAATCTCCTGCTAACACTTGGATTTGGTAGGTTTCCAGCTTATTTCCTGTAACCTCTAAAAAGAACTCTATCACTC
>JABCOA020000066.1 GCA_013333875.2 Flavobacteriaceae bacterium
GTAGATGTTTCTGCAAAATTAAGCTTACACCCCAATGTATGAAATGCTACTGTTTTCGGACTTGTATTTGTCATAAATAATCTGAAAACCGCAAAGGTATGAAATTTATCTAATATTGTAGGAGAGCTTCATGGTGATATTGGCTGTCTTCTTTTTAGATGAAGTATTGAACGAACCTCCCCAAGAATAGTCCTCTGAAGAATTCTGCGCAATAATCTGGAAAACTCCCATTTCAGATTTTTTCAAATCACCAAGTTTTGCTCCTGCGTTTTCTGCAATTTTTTCGGCACGAAGTTTCGCATCTTTGGTGGCTTCAGCTATCATTTTTAGTTTCAGCTCGGCTAATTTAGTGTAGTAATATTCTGGCTGCTCAGAGTACAGCTCCACACCAGAATTAATAAGCTCGGTAACTTGACGAGAGATATTTTCTATTTTTTCCACTTCTTTGCTCTCCACCTGCACATTCTGTTTCAGAGTATATCCTGTAAATACTTCCGAACGGACATTCTGATACTCATCATAAGTTCTATCAAAATCCTTAGAAATTCCTACCGAAGAAAACACGATTTCTTTTTCTTTCACACCTTTAGACAATAGATAATTTTTAAGAGCCTCTCTGTCTTTTTCCAGCGAAGCATAGGCGCTTTTCAAATCTGCACTTTTCTTTGTAAAAGAACTATTCCACACGATAAGGTCAGACTCAAAATCCTTGCTCCCAAGCCCTGTAACATTGATCGTGTCGTTATTTGAATTTCTATTTTTAAAAGCATTTGCCGCCAAAAAAGTAGAAAAAACTATTGCTGCTGAAACGACAATCAGCCCGATGTGATTTTTTATTTTGTCCATAATTATAAAGTCTATTTTTTTACATTTTATAAAGTTATTAAATATTATTTTAATGTGAAATATTTTTCTATCTAAAAAATATGCATATCTTTGTCTCTGTTTTAAAAATTTAAATTTTATTTTTTATGAAAAAGATTTTAGCATGTGCATCTTTATTTTTTGCTGTAGCTACAGCATCTGCACAAGGAACTTTGGAACAAAATGGTGTACAAATTAACGCTGGTGTAGGGGTTTCTAGCTGGGGGATTCCTGTAGTAGTAGGTGTAGATTATGGAGTTGCAAGAGACTTTACTATTGGAGCAGAAGCATCTTATCGTTCTAAAAAAGAATCTTGGTATGGTGGAGAATGGAAACACACAGGTTTTAGTATTTCTGCTAATGGTAACTACCACTTCAACAGAATATTAAGACTCCCTTCAGAATTTGATCTTTATGCAGGTCTTTCTTTAGGATACTATCATTGGACTACTAAGTATGTTGGAGACGGTCCTTATGAGTATTCAGGAAATGTTTTTTCTCCTTTTGGAATTAGCGCACAGATTGGTGGCCGTTACTTCTTCACTAAAAACTTCGGTATCAACTTAGAAGCTGGTGGTGGTAATGTATCTGGTGGTAAAATCGGTATCACTTACAAATTCTAAGAAAATAAAAACCGACATAAAGGAGATAGAAATTTCTATCTCCTTTTTTAGTTATTTTATAAATTCTTTTTTATTTTTAGACCCTAAAATCATAAATAATGTCAAAAAAGGAAAAATTTATAGCAGAAACTAAGCCTCGCTACACTACAAAAGGGCATTTCTTTACCCTTGGAAAAGGAATTTTGGATGGAGAGGTCATCCCTGAAGTAGATGTAAATATCCCTCTACGAACCATCAATAGACACGGCCTCATCGCTGGAGCAACAGGAACAGGAAAAACCAAAACACTACAAGCCTTCGTAGAGCAGCTCTCCCACCATGGCATATCTTCTTTGGTAATGGATATCAAGGGAGACCTTTCTGGAATAGCAGCCGCAGGAGAAATGAACAGCCGTATCCAAGAAAGATACGATAAAACCAAATTACCATACCAGCCGCAGGCTTTCCCTGTGGAGCTAATGTCTCTCTCTGCCGAGAAAGGAGTAAAACTTAGAGCTACTGTTACTGAATTTGGACCTGTGCTTTTGAGTAAAATTTTAGGACTAAACGATACACAGACCAGCATCATGTCTATTGTTTTCAAATATTGTGATGACAAAGGTCTTCCTCTGATAGACTTAGAAGACTTGAAAAAAGTATTACAATATGTAACTGATAATGAACAAGGTAAAAAAGAACTTGCCGATGGATACGGTTCTATCGCTCCTGCATCATTAGGTGCTATTCTAAGGAGCATCGTGGCGCTAGAACAACAGGGAGCATCACAAATTTTCGGAGAACCTAGTTTCGATGTTTTAGACTTGCTAAAAACCAGAAACGAAAAGGGTGTAGTAAATATCCTTCGCGTGGTAGATATACAGAACAAGCCTGCTCTGTTCTCTACTTTTATTTTGTCTCTTTTTGCTGAAATATATTTGACCCTTCCAGAAGCAGGTGACCTAGATAAACCTAAATTGGCTGTTTTCATAGACGAAGCTCATTTAATCTTTAAAGATGCGCCAAAAGTGCTTTTAGAACAGATAGAAACAATGGTAAAACTTATCCGTTCTAAAGGGGTGGGAATTTATTTCATCACGCAGGTGCCTGGCGATATTCCAGAATCTGTTTTGAGTCAGCTGGGACTAAAAATACAGCACGCCCTAAGAGGATTTACTGCAAAAGACAAAAAAGAAATTTCTAAAGCTGTAGAAAACTACCCTATGAGTGAGTTTTATAAAGCTAGTGAACTTATCCAGTCCCTCGGAATTGGAGAGGCTTTCGTGACAGCACTAGACGAAAAAGGAATCCCTACTCCGCTGGTTCACACTTATCTAATTTCGCCTGAAAGTAGAATGGACATCTTGTCTCCAGAGGAGATTGACAATCTCGTAAATCAATCGGAATTGGTAAGAAAATACAACCAAACTGTTGATAAAGAATCTGCTTACGAAATTTTATTACGAAGAATGAACGAAGAACAGGGAGATTCCGCAAATACAGAAACCAGCAAACCACAGCAGAGCAAACCTACCAAGGAAGAACCTTCTATGTTTGAAAGTATCTTAGGAAGCCCCATGATACAGACTTTCGGAAAAACCCTAATGAGAGAAGGCGCAAAAGCCATCATGGGAATGATAGGACTGAAAAAGACCACCAAAGGTTCAAAAAAATAATTTTTTATTTAAAATTCCCTTCGTTTCGGAGGGAATTTATATTTATAAACATGGAAAAAATCACAAAAAAGAGTCTTTGGGAACGATGGAAAAATTCTAGTTTCATAGACCAAATAGACATTAGTAGAGAATTTGACATCCATTTATTAAATAATGTTGATCTCAGAGGTATTAATTTAGATGAGTTTGTCTTTCCTAAAATTATCCAAAACAAACTGGAAAACATAGATTTATCCTATGGAAAAGGTAGCCTGTCCATAATAGATTCTGAAATTAAAAATTCACAATGCGTAGAGTTTAAATTTGATAAATCAAGCTGGTTTAGCAAAACCAAAATTATAGATTCTTCATTTCATAAAGCCCATTTTGATTTTAATTTTACAGACATTATTTTTGAAAATTGTGATTTTTCGAAGTCTATTTTCAAAGGAGGTTTTCAAGAGTATGGATTCAGAAGATGTATTTTTTCTAATTGTAATTTTACAGAGGCGCAATGGAAAAACCTATATCTTTTAGCAAACCAATTTTTAGATTGTAATTTCTCTGAATTCACAATATATAATGCAGGAATTAGAGGTTTTAAAACCAATATAAATCTTGAAAACATTAAAGATATCTTTACAAATTCTGATGTACAAGGACTGATTAAATTGAAATAAGACACTTGCTAAACTTTGACCATTTAGCTTAAAACTTTATCTTTGCAGCTTTGATTGATGGTAAAATGTATTCGGTAATAGACATAGAAAGTAACGGCGCGGGTTTTAGAGAAGAATGCATCATAGAACTTGCTATTTTTGTTTATGATGGACATGAGGTGGTAGACCAATTCATCACGCTCATCAATCCCGAAGCCGAAATTACCCAATATGTCCAAAAACTCACTGGGATAACACCTAAAATGGTCAAAAGAGCTCCAAAATTCCACGAAATAGCAAAACGAGTGATAGAAATGACCGAAAACACCACTCTCGTGGGACACAATGTAGAGTTTGACTACCGTATGCTGCGCCAGTCTTTCCGAAGATTGGGATTTGATTTTAAAATCAATACCATAGACACCCTTCCATTAGCAAAAAAACTGATTCCCGATGTAGAAAGCTACTCGCTTGGGAAACTTTGTAAATCTGTGGGCATCCCGCTTTCAGATGCTCATCGTGCTGGTGGCGATGCCAGAGCAACATTGGATTTGTTTAAACTTCTAATTTCAAAAGACACTGAAAACCAGATTATTCAACAACATCAAGAAGAAACACAATCTAAGCTCTATATCAATAAAATCAACGAACTTACCGAAAATCTACCTTCCGAAAAAGGAATTTTCTACCTACAAGATAAAGCAGGAAAAATCATTTTCTGTGATTTCAGCGACAATATTTACAAGTCCACAAAGGGAATTCTAAATTCTAAATCAAAAAGAAACATTCAATTTCAGAAAAATGTAGAGCAAATCTACTACGAGTTCACAGGCACGGACATCATTGCCCAGCTGATGCTGAAAGAAAAAAAGATAAAAAGAAAAACTTCTAAACCTTTCGCTATAAGATACAGCCCGCAGGCAGACTCTTTCTTCGTTTCTTCAGCTAAAAAGAATGAAGATGAAACGGATTTATTTAATTTCAAATATCCTTCTCAGGCCGAAAAATTATTATCAATTCTACAAAAAGAAAATTTAGATTATAAAGCCTTGAAAAAGAAAATTTCCTTCGCTGGAAGGAACGAACTGTGGATAGGACAAGGAAGAAAACTCGGTGAGCATTCTTTTTTGGCTTTTAAAGAGGGAAAATTCATTGGTTATGGTTTCTATGAACTCTACCACCAGACGCTCTCTTGGGAAAAAATCCTAAAACTTACCATTCCCGTTGCCACTCTTCCCAAAGAAATAAAAAACGAAATGCAGATAGCCTATCTCAAAGGAGAATTTAAGGTTATTAAAATCAATTCGTAGGCTTACGGAGAATATCCAAAAACTCTATTTTAGGGATTTCCCTCGCTCCAAGGCTTTCCAAATGCTCTGTATAGACCTGACAATCTATGAGTTTGTATCGGTCAGTATTTTTTTCTACAAACTGAATAAATCCTGCTTTGCTGGCATTACTCACTTTGCTAAACATACTCTCTCCACAGAAAACATGCCCCATTTCTACACCGTAAAAACCTCCTACCAGCTCCCCATTTTCCCAGACTTCTATACTTTTGGCTTTTCCCTGCTGATTTAGTTCCGTATATGCTTTTATCATTTCCTCCGAAATCCAAGTTCCATCCTGCCCTCTTCGTGAAATGCTCGCACAATTTCTCATCACTTCCTCAAAACATTTATTTTCTGTGAAAATAAATTTGCCGTCTCTTAGGATTTTTCGCATGGATTTAGAAACCTTTATTTCTTCTGGAAAAAGCACAAACCGAGGATCTGGACTCCACCAGAAAATCTCATCACCTTCATTGAACCACGGAAAAATCCCCAAAGAATAAGCCAAAATCAGCCGCTGAGCAGACAAATCTCCTCCTACGGCAACTATCTCACTTTCGGGATGATACTTGTACGGGTCTGGAAACCAAATTTCCGAATCTAATTGATACATTTATTAAAATTTAAAAAATCCTACTAAACAGCAGGATTTATTTTATGATAAGGTTTTATTTAGAATGGTAAATCATCATCTGATTCTTCATCAAATGGATTGTCATTCACTGCAGAAGACTGAGATGCTGCAGGTGCCGTGTATGCAGGCTCATCAAAGCTGCTTCCATCTGTTTTTTCCAATCTCCATGCTGTAATAGAGTTAAAATACTTTACCTGTCCCTCTGGATTTGTCCATTCTCTTCCTCTGATATTGATTCCTATCTTTACTTTATCTCCTTCTGACACTTGGTCCAAAAGTGATATTTTTTCAGATAAAAACTCTATACTGATGGGCTGAGGATATTGTTCCTCTGTAAGTAACACCATCTCTCTTTTCTGAAAACCGCTTGGAAAAGTTTGAGTTTCAAATACTTTCTTCACTGTTCCTTGTAATTCCATAGAAATATAAATTTTAGCTGGTAAAGTTAAAAAACTCTTTTAAAAGGAAAAAATAAAAAAAAACATATTTATGCTTGCAGATTAAAAATAAGTTTGTATATTTGCAATCACAAAAGAACAAAGTAGTTCATTTTTTTCGCGGATGTGGTGTAATTGGTAGCCACGCCAGACTTAGGATCTGGTGCCGAGAGGCGTGGGGGTTCGAGTCCCTTCATCCGCACAGTTGCGAAAATAGCTCAGTTGGTAGAGCACAACCTTGCCAAGGTTGGGGTCGCGGGTTCGAATCCCGTTTTTCGCTCCATTCCATGCCCTGGTGGTGGAACTGGTAGACACGCAGGACTTAAAATCCTGTGCCTCTTTTGGCGTGCGGGTTCAAGTCCCGCCTGGGGTACTCTAAAACCTTGATAATCCACTGATTGCCAAGGTTTTTTCTTTTTTATAACTTTCCTTTTTATTAAATTTTATCTTACTTTAAAAATAGTTTTAAAATTAATTTTCTGATAAAAATAAATAAAGCCAATCTTTAATTACAAAGATTGGCTTTATTCTTTTTCTAAAAAGATACTTTTTAGCAGAATTCATCATAAGCCGCCTGTAAGTTAGCAGCGATAGCTCCTGCTGGATGTCCTTCTATATGATGTCTTTCTATCATATGAACAAGCTCACCATCTTTGAACAAAGCAATAGATGGAGAAGACGGCGGGAATGGTGCCATGTGCTTTCTCGCTTCTGCTACAGCTTCCGTATCAAATCCTGCAAAAGCAGTCACCAAATGATCTGGTTTCTTATCTCCTGTAAGGGAATAAAGCACCCCTGGTCTTGCTGCTCCAGCAGAGCAACCACACACAGAGTTGATAACCAATAGCGTTGTCCCTTTCTGTCCAAGCGCTTCTACAACCTGCTCTGGCGTTGTAAGGTCTTTGAAACCATTTTCTGTAAGTTCTTCCTTCATAGGAATTACCAATTCTTCTGGATACATAATTTTATTTTTATCAATTTTGGATTAAACAATATTTTAAATAGTTGAAAGTCTTAATGTATTGGTTTTTCCGCTTTCATATACAGGCATCGCATTTAGATTTACCACGAAATCTCCTTGCTTCACAAAACCGTAATTACTTGCTAACATATTCACTTGGATAACCGTTTCATCAGTAGATTTCTGCATGTCATAATAGAACGCTCTAACCCCCCAAAGAAGGTTAAGCTTTGCTAAAACTCTTCTGTCTGAACAGAATACAATGATGTGAGCATGAGGTCTATGAGCCGAAATCTGGAACGCTGTATAGCCTGAATTGGTAAGCGTGATGATACCTTTTGCATTGGCTTTTTTAGCGATTCTCACCGCAGAATAGCAGACCATATCTGTGATGTAGCGGTCTTCTTCCTCGGTTTGTATTTTTTCAATCGGCTTATTGCTGCTCATATAGAGTTTGTCTTTCTCGATATTGCTCACGATTTTAGCCATGTTTTTAATCACATCCACAGGATATTTACCCACAGAAGTTTCACCAGAAAGCATCACTGCATCCGCACCATCCAGCACGGAATTGGCAACATCATTCACCTCCGCACGAGTCGGCGTCAGGCTGTTGATCATGGTTTCCATCATCTGTGTAGCAATGATTACAGGTCTGGCGTGATTTCTTGCTGCTTCTACTAATTTTTTCTGAACCACAGGAACTTCTTCCATAGGAATTTCCACTCCTAAATCTCCTCTGGCAACCATGATTCCATCGCATTCTCTTAGGATTTCATCCATGTTTTCCACGCCTTCGGGTTTTTCTATTTTGGCAATAATAGGAGTTTTCTGCTTTCCATTGGTGTGATTTTGAATCAAATCTTTCAAATCTTTGATATCCTGTGCGTGTCTCACAAAAGAAAGCGCAATCCAGTCAAACTCATTATCTAGCATAAATTTAGCATCCTCTATATCCTTTTCTGTAAGGGCAGGAAGCGAAATCGCTGTATTAGGAAGGTTTACGCCTTTTTTAGAACTGAGCGGGCCGCCTTGTATCGCTTTTGCTTTTACAATGTCTTTTTGATTGGTTTCTATAACTTCAAAAACCAATTTACCATCATCTATCAGAATTCTCTCGCCTACTTTTACATCTTTCGCAAATCTTTCGTAGGTCATATACACTCTGGATGCGTCTCCTTCTACATTTTCATTGGTAAAAGTAAGAATGTCCCCAGGGTTGATAAAAGAACCTTCTTTTACCACGCCTACACGGAGTTTAGGCCCTTGTAAATCCCCAAGGATAGCCGTATTAAAGCCATACTCTTGGTTGATAGAACGGATAAGCTCCACATTTTTCTTCACCAAATCATAGTCGGCGTGAGAAAAATTGATTCTAAACACATCCACTCCTTCTTTTATCATTTCTATCATGGTCTCTCTGCTAGAAGACGCAGGTCCCAATGTTGCTATTATCTTTGTTTTTTTCATATCTCTATTTATCATAAATTATTATTTGGTATAGTTCATGTTCTGAAGACAGCTGGAATTCTTCTACAGAATCCACCCAATCCTGAGGAAAATTTATATTAGAAAAATCCTCCCAGCCATTTTTTGAAAAGATTATATAATCTACTTCTTTATCTATAAAATATTTTTCTTCGTCTCCCTGCTGAAAAAGCTCATTTGGACTTGTCTGCTTTGTTTCAGACCAAAAAGACTTGTTAGCAAAGATAGTAAATTTAGCTTGTGTAATTTCATCATAAGTTTCAAACTTTGGAAATTTATAATGTCTAAAATAATCCTCTGCCATTAGGTCATTAGCCCTATGAAAATTAAACAAATTGAGTTGATTTACCTTGAAAAACAGCTCATGATTAGATATTTGTTGTTTCAATTTTATCAACCCTATTAGAATTTCTTCTTCTTCAAAATCAAGGAAAATTTTGTTATTTTTCAAGGATGTTTTCTCTTTTATTTAATGCATAAAACGCTCTTTTAGCCGCTTTTTCTTCGGCTTTTTTCTTCGAAGACTCAGAGGCGCAGCCTATTTTTTCTTCATTAAGCAAGACCGAACACCTGAAACAGATACTCTTGTTAGGCAGAAGTTCCTCAGCAGTTTCATACTGGATTTTCACTTTCTTTTTCTGTCCCCATTCTAGAAGAAGGCTCTTGTAGCTTACTATTTTGTTTTCTATTCTGGTGATTTCACTTGGGTTAAGAAGCCATCCTTCAACAACGGACTGGCATATTTTATAATTAGTATCCAAATATACCGCCCCCACCAAAGCTTCCAATAAATTCCCCGAGATATTTTCTCCTAAAACTTGTAATTTAGAATTTTGAATATAACTGGTCAAACACAGGTGTTCTCCCAAACGATTAAGATTTTGTCTATTGACTATCTTGGATTTCATCTGCGTGAGATAGCCTTCATTATGACTAGGATAGTTCTCATACAGATAATAAGAAATGATGCTTCCTATCATAGCATCCCCCAAAAACTCGAGTCTCTCATAGTTCTTGGAACAGCTACCATCTTTAGAATTTTTTTTTAAGGAAAAAGCCTCTCTGTATAGCTCTATATCTTGAATTTTAAATCCAACAAGCTTACTAATCTCGGTAATAAATTTCAGATCCCTATCGGGGTATTTCGTATTTCTTCTTTTCTTTAATAGAAAGTCCGAAATATACCTCCTAATCTTATTCATTAGATTTTCTTAAATAGAACGCAGGCATTATGTCCTCCGAAACCGAAAGTGTTACTCATTGCCACTTTCACATCTCTCTGAACAGCTTTATTAAATGTAAAATTAAGACGAGAGTCTATCTGTTCATCATCAGTAAAATGATTGATAGTAGGAGGCACCACACCATGAACGATGGTTCCTAATGCTGCTATAGCTTCTATAACACCCGCTGCACCTAGAAGATGCCCTGTCATAGATTTTGTAGAGTTGATTTGAATATTATAAGCATGTTCTCCGAATAGTTTAGCGATAGCACTAGATTCTGCTACATCCCCAAGAGGTGTAGATGTACCATGCATATTGATATGATCTACCTCATTAGGTTGAATACCAGCATCTTCTAAACAGTTTTTCATCACAAGATACGCACCTAGTCCTTCTGGATGTGGAGCTGTCATGTGGTAAGCATCGGCACTTAGACCTGCTCCTTTTAGTTCTGCATAGATAATAGCTCCTCGCTTTACGGCATGCTCATATTCTTCAAGAATAATACACCCTGCTCCTTCTCCAAGAACAAAACCTTCACGGTCTTTGTCAAATGGCCTAGATGCTGTTTTTGGGTCATCATTTCTAGTAGAAAGAGCCATCAAGGCATTAAAGCCTCCTACACCACTGGCTGTGACAGCAGCTTCTGACCCTCCACATACGATAACATCCGCTTTTCCTAACTGGATAAGCATTTTAGCATCTATCAGAGCATTGGTTGATGATGCGCACGCAGAAACAGTAGTATAATTCGGCCCATGGAATCCATATTCTATAGATATATTCCCTGGCGTGATATCAGCTATCATTTTAGGAATAAAGAACGGATTAAACCTTGGAACATCTGTATTTGCCCAGCCTAAAACTTCGGCTTCAAAAGTTCCTAATCCTCCTATTCCAGAACCCCAAACTACACCTACCCTATCCTTGTTTACCTCATCTTCTATTATTCTACTATGCGCCACAGCTTCTCTCGCTGCAACAAGCCCCAACTGCGTGTTTCTGTCCATTTTCTTTGCCTCTTTCTTATCAAAATGAGCAAGAGGGTCAAAATTTTTGACTTCACAAGCAAATTGAGTTTTAAAATTAGTAGAATCAAAAAGAGTAATAGGTGCAGCACCACTTACACCCTTAGTGAGATTTTCCCAATATTCCTGTGCATTACTGCCCAGTGGCGTAATGGCTCCAAAACCTGTAACTACTACTCTCTTTAATTCCATAATTTTTTAGTTTTTCAGTAAAACAATTACTACTTAATCACTTCCTCGATGTAAGCGATTGCATGACCTACAGTCTGAATTTTTTCAGCTTGGTCATCTGGGATTTGAATATTAAATTCTTTTTCAAATTCCATGATCAATTCTACTGTATCCAAAGAATCAGCTCCTAAATCATTAGTGAAGCTAGCTTCTGGAGTTACTTCTGTTTCTTCAACATCAAGCTTATCAGCAATGATAGCTTTTACTCTAGATGTAATGTCTGACATAACAATATAATTTTTAAATTTATTTTTGTGCAAATATATGAATTTTGAATACAATTCAACTTTTTTATAGGTTAAAATTAAAATTATTTTTTCATTCCCGCAAATCTAATACTCCATTTCTCTCAGTTTTGGAGAGGTAAGTCTTACTACCACAGCGATAAGCATTGTGATAGAACCGCCTATAACCACAGCATTTACCGCCCCAAAAAGCCTTGCCGCCACTCCACTCTCAAACTGCCCCAGCTCATTGCTGGACATCACGAACATGCTGTTGATGCTCATCACTCTTCCTCTCATATGGTCAGGCGTTTTCAGCTGGACTATCGTTCCCCTAATAACTCCACTGACACCATCCAAAATACCACTCATCAGCAATGCTAAAAATGATAAAATAAAATATTCTGAAATTCCAAAGAGCAAAATGCATGCCCCAAATCCAAAAACA
>JABCOA020000067.1 GCA_013333875.2 Flavobacteriaceae bacterium
CGGCTATTCGGATAATACTGTTATCCAAAGTTTCCTCTTGAAAAAGGGCTTTGCAAGTATCCACGGACAGACGCTGAAGACCTCATCTTTTGGAGTTTCAGCGGAAAGTTACGAAGAGATTTTCAATATTTTCAGCGGGAAAAAGCCTAAATATCAGGTCGCTCCACATCCGCAGAATAACCACGGAAGTGCAGAGGGTGTTTTGGTCGGTGGAAATTTGGCGCTGGTCTATGCGCTTTTGGGAAGCTCATATTCAGTGGATTTCAGGGACAAAATTTTGTTTATAGAAGACATCGGCGAGAATTTTTATTCGCTGGACAGAATGCTCATTTCCCTTGATTTGGCTGGTGTTTTTAGGAAAATAAAGGGCATCATCATCGGAGGGATGATTAATATGGGAAACGAGGCAGAAAACCCTGATTATGAGTATAGTTATGATGCTATGGCTTATGAAATCATCGCCGAAAGGCTCAAGAAATATTCTTTCCCAAAGCTGTTCGCTTTTCCTAATGGGCATATTTTTGATAATGTGCCGCTGATTTTAGGCTCTGAAATAAAACTAAATGTTTCCGAAACGGGCGCAAAAGTAGAATTTTTATAAATCCATCAATGGCTGAGCATAATGACTTTGGAAAGGAATCTGAAAATCTGGCTGTAGAGTTTTTGGAAAAGAAAGGCTATAAAATTTTAGTCAAAAACTACCGCTATCTGAAAGCCGAAATAGACATCATCGCAGAGACTGAAAATCAAATTGTTATAATAGAAGTAAAAGCTAGAAGCACAGATACTTTCCTGAGTCCAGAAGAGGCGGTGAATAAGAAGAAAATCAGGCTGCTCATCTCTGCTGCGAGCCATTTTTTGGAAGAAAATGAAATAGACAAGGAAGCAAGGTTTGATATAATCGCCATTCTTCCAAATGAAGAAAATCAATTCCAAATCAAGCATATAGAAAATGCTTTTGAAATCATAGATATTTGAGGATTTTAAATAAAAAAATTAATTTTGCTGAATGAAAATTCTACACATAGAGACTTCGTCTAAAAACTGTTCTGTTGCCATTTCGTTTGATGAAAAACTACTTTGTCTTTGTGAGAAAGTATCGCAGGATTATAAACAATCCGAAAACCTTCACACCTATATAGAATGGGCTCTGGAAGGAGCTGAAATAAAATTGAAGGATTTGGATGCAGTTTCGTTAGGAAAAGGGCCAGGGTCTTACACTGGGCTCCGCATAGGAGCGGCCTCAGCGAAGGGCTTTTGTTTTGGGCTTGGTATTCCTTTGGTAACGGTAAATTCTCTGGAAACTATGGTAGAGCCATTTTTGGGCAATTATGATTTGATAATTCCGCTCATAGATGCTCGTAGAATGGAGGTCTATACGGCTGTTTTTGATGGAAAATCAGGGCAGATGCTGATAGAGACAAACGCGAAGATTTTGGATGAAGAATCTTTCCAAGAGTATGAGGGCAAAAAAATACTTTTCGTAGGAGATGGCTCTCTGAAAGCACAGCAGGTGCTAAAACTTTCGCAGGCGGAATACAACGAAAATATCTATCCATCAGCGAAATACTTGATAAAAAAAGCCGTAGAAAAATACAAGCAAAAAGACTTTGAGGATATTGTCTATTTTGAGCCATTTTACTTGAAAGATTTTCACGGAGTGAAGAAAAAGTAAATTTCTTATAACATAAATTTTAATGTAAAATATATAATAAAACCAGCATCAGAAACTTCTCTGATGCTGGTTTTATTATTAATCTAAATACTGTTTTTCCCAGCTTTGGACTGGTCGTTCTAGTTTTGTAGGTTTTTGTTTCTTTTGTTCCTCTTTTGGTTTTTCTTTTGGTTTTTCTTGCGGTATTTCCTCTATTTTGACTGAAGTTTCAGATTCATTTATAGAGATGATATCCGTTTCGTTTTCAGTAGTTTCAGGTTCAGGATTTTGCTCTTTGTTTTCTGTGTCCTTGTTTTTCGTTTCATCGGCCTCTTTTTTCTTAGATGGAACTAAGAAATCTAAAATCTCTTTAGCCTTTTTCCCTTCATTGGTTCTTTCATAGTTTAGGACAATCTGCTGTAGAGAAGAAATCATTTTCTCCTTGCTCTCGCTTCTTCCGATGATGAACGCATTTAGCAGCTCAAATTTAGGAATGAGAGCATCTTTCGGATATTTCTCAACGGCTTGATTTACAATATTCTGTGCCTCTTTGTATTTTTCTTCATTATACAGAGCATAGGCCTCTTGATAGATTTTTTTCACCTCTTCTTCGGATTCTGTGAAATTGGTATTTCTAGGATTTTTCACAAAAATAGCATAAGGTGTATCTGGAAATTCCTGAATGATGATATTTTTTGCTCTTTCTGCCTGATTAGGAGTTTTCTCATGATTCATGGAGAAGATGAGGTATAGAGCCTGTAGTTTTATACCTTTTTCAGGCTGATTGTCCACCAAATCGTATAATGTTTTAGTAGCGAGCGGTGTATTTTGGAAATAAGTTTCATACATTCTGCCCAGTTCCAGACTTGCACTGTCTCGTTCTTTTTTCAGTCCTAAAATAGCTTTTTTCTCTTTCGGGATTTTTTCTGTATAGAAAGCAACCTCAAACCTCCTCGCATCAGCAGTAGTTCTGCCCAGTGCTTCGTTTTCTAAATCATCCAAAGAACCACTCAGCTTATTATCCTCGCCATATCTCCAGTTGTCACTCAGCATTCTGTTTTGCCATATTTTTCTAAATTCATTACTTCCTTTGGCTACAGTAATTTCGTTAGCAAAATAAAATTTATTTCCTTTTTGGCTGCTGAAATTATCTTCAAATCCTTTGAAATCAGAGCTGTTGTCATAAGAGAAAAAGTTTTCCAATTCCTTCTTTTTCTTTTCCTTTCTCTTTGCCAGCTCTATTTTTTCTTCTTTTTCTTTCAGTTCATTGATGTGTTTTTGAAAGAAGTCATTCAGCTCATTTTCAGACATTTTGGTAAGAGCCAAAATGCTGTCATTTTTCTTGATGAGGTAGTAGTTTTTAGAAATGTTTTTGATGTTGGTAGAGAGTTCTTTTATTTTATCCTTTGTAGGAGCGTGCTCTATGACACTCACAGCACTGTCATAGTATGCACCAGCCTTTATATAATCGCTTTTTTTGAAATGCGAATTTCCGATTTCGTAATAGGCCATCCCACGGATATGCGGGTCGGATATTTGCTCTCTGAGGGATTTTTGGAAAAACTCATTGGCTTCGTTTTCTTTTCCTGTTTTGGCTGCCAATAGCCCTAGAGCATAGTAAAATTCATTTTTTCTGGAAGCATAAGTTCCTTTTTTGCTTATGTTTTCTAGATATTTTTTAGCCTCTTCATAGTCTTTGTCATTATTAAAAGTCTTGGCAATTTCTATTTGTGCTTTTACTTCTAATTCAAAATCATTAGAATATTTATACGCTGTCACGAAGCTTTCTCTGGCTTCTTCCATATTTCCCAATTCCGCCAAAATCTGCCCTCGTAGATAGGCGATTCTGCTTTTCGTTTGTCGGGGTTTATTGAGAACAAAAGCCTTTTCTAAATGGTCTATGGCTTCTTTTTTCCTGTTGCTATACAGCAGATTTTCAGCTTGATATACACTCATAACCGCTTTTTGCTGTTTGGTAAGAGTATAGTTTTTATCTAAATCATAGAAAATTTCTTCCGCACGGATGTTGTTTTTCATCTTGGAGTAAATCAGCCCCTCGTATATTTTCGCTAGAGGAAGCCTTTTGTCTTTCGGCATTGTCTGATAAACTTGGCTGATAGCCTCTAAGGCAGAGCTTAATTTCCCTTGATAGATGCGAGATTCTATCAGGAGAAGATAAGCATTAAAAATCTCTTTATTCTTCTGCTGTCCC
>JABCOA020000068.1 GCA_013333875.2 Flavobacteriaceae bacterium
AAGGATTATTTTGGAAAAACTGAGTATAATAATGATAAGGATTTTGATGGGATTTGGGCAATTTGGGATGAGCCTTTTCTGCAATATTTTGCTAAAAATGTAGGCAAGTCTAATAAACCATTTATGGCAACGGTTTTTACGGCGTCTTCGCATCATCCATTTAAAATTCCTGCACAATACGAAGGGAAATTTAAAAAAGGTTTTGTGGAAATGCACGAACCGATACAATATGCAGATTACGCCTTGAAAAAGTATTTTGAAACGGCACGAAAACAGCCTTGGTATGAGAATACTATTTTTGTCATCACGGGAGACCATACGAACAAAATCTACTATCCTGAATATGCCAAAGCAATGAATGGATATGCAGTTCCGATTATCTTCTATTCTCCAAATCCAAAGTATAATTTGAAGGGTAAAAACATGACCTACGCCCAGCAGCTAGACATTTATCCTACACTTGCGGATATCATTGGCTATAACAAACCTTTGCGAAGCTGGGGAAGAAGCCTTGTTTCGGATAAAAACGAGGAATACATTGTTGTCAATTCTGATGCAATACAGGAGCAGTTTATGATAGGAAATTATATCTATCGTTTTGATGGTAAGGATATTACAGGAGTTTATGAAATCACAGACCTTGAACTTAAAAATAATCTTCTTGGGAAAATAAACAATGCCGAGATTGAACGAGGAAAACTCCTCAGTAAGGCTTGGTATCAGGACTATATGCACAGAGTTGTTAGAAAAAAACTGAATTAAATTTAAATATTTTAAACAGTTGTTTAAATTTTGAATTTCTTGCAAAATATTATTGATAAAAGGCTTAATTGAAATTTGTTTTTGCTGTTTAATTTTTATTTCTATATTTGCGCCGTAAATATTTTATAGATTTAATCATGAAAAATTCAATTTTAGCCTTTACATTATTGTGCAGTTCCATGGCTTTTGCCCAGATAGAGGGAAAATGGAGAACGATAGATGACGAAACCAAAAAACCAAAATCCATCGTAGAAATTTTTAAAAAATCTGATGGTAAATACTATGCGAAAGTAGTAGAACTACTGATAAAACCAGCCGATCCTAACTGTTCCTCTTGTAAAGACGACAGAAAAGGAAAGCCTATTTTAGGAATGGAGGTTGTTCGCGGATTGTCTAAAGATGGCGATGAATACAGCGGAGGAACGATAACAGACCCTAAAAATGGAAAATCATATAAATGCACGATCAAAAAAGAAGGGAATAACCTTATAGTTCGTGGTTATATAGGATTTTCTGCATTTGGTAGAAACCAGACATGGCAAAAAGTAAACTAAACTATATGAATTAATGAAAAAATCCTTTCTTGATTATAGAAAGGATTTTTTTTGTTAAGTATATAAAAAAGGATGTATTCTCATATAAATACACCAAATTATTTAAATAGAAGAAAAAAAAAATCAACAAAAAATTTGTGAATTAAAAAAGTTTTTATATCTTCGCAAAATATTTAGACAAAAAAGAATAATGTTTAATCAATACAATCATACAAGAACATCTGAACATACCATTACCATGTGTATGGATATGATGATGTGGGTTTTTAGAAAGCCGCAGTTTTTGTGATTGTAAAATGCGAATAGAAAAATTTTATATAAATTATACAAATTATCACAAGGGCTTCGGACAAAAACCGAAGTCCTTTTTTTATGTTTAAACTAAATCTCAATTAAAAATTAAAATGTTAATAAATCTGTATCATAAAAACCAAAATCTAGTTTCCCAAATGATGGGAATGATGATGATGTGTGGCTTTGTGAAAGACCGCAGTTTTTGTGATGAATGGAGTTTTTAAGTTTTCTTCATAATTATCCCAGAGCTTCGGTAAATACGCCGAGGCTCTTTTTTTATGTTTAAACTAAATTTTAATTAAAAAATTAACAATATTATATATAATGAAAAGAAAAGTAGTTAGATTAAGCACTTTGTTTGCGTTGTTCTCTTTCGTGGGGACATTCAGTGCTCAGGAAAAGAAGAAGGATTCTATTAAGGAAAATTCCATCGGCGAAGTAGTGATAGTAGCCTTTGGGAAACAGAAAAAAGAAGAAATCACAGGTTCTATCCAAGAACTAAAACCCAAGGATATTTCTGCATTACAGAACGGAAATGTCTTGCAGGGGCTTGCAGGGCGTGTAGCGGGAGTTCAGATTGTGGGAAATGGACAGCCAGGGAGCAGCCCAAGTATACGAATGAGGGGGATAGGTTCTATCAATGCTTCTAGTGAGCCACTAATTGTTTTGGATGGGATTCCTTACCCAGGGTCGCTCAATTCTATTCCGTCTTCAGATATAGAGAGTTTGTCCTTCTTGGAAGATGCTTCATCAAATGCTTTGTACGGTTCAAGAGGAGCAAACGGGGTAATCATCATCACCACTAAAAAAGGGACGAGAAAGGGGATTCATGTAGATTTTGATATTAAAACAGGGATTAACTTCCGTGCGACTCCAGAATATGACATTATTACCAGCCCTGCCGAGTATTATTTGGCTTATTTCAACAGAGTCCGTGTAGGCGAGAAGGCAAGTGGGAAAACTGATGCCCAAGCCTATACAGAGGCGATAAATAAAATGAACGCCACGCTGGGATATAATGCTTACAATGTTCCGTTTAACCAGCTTATCAATCCAGATGGAAGTTTTAACCAAAATGCTAAACTGCTTTATCAGGACAATTGGCAAAAACTATTATTCCGTCCTAATCTCCGCCAAGAAGCGAACCTTAGCTTCACAGCAAATACCGATAAATTAAAGGCTTACACTTCACTAGGTTACCTTAATGACCGCAGTTACCTCATCGGTTCTGGATTCAAAAGATTGAGTTTAAGGTCTAATTTAGAATATGCTCTTAACGAAAAATTGAAATTTGGAGTTAATTTAAATTACAGCAACAGTGAACAAAATCTGGGCGATGGAGGGAGTTTTGCTAATTCGTTCCAGTTTTCTAGAAATATCGCGCCTTTTTATCCAGTTTATTTGAGGGATAACGATTATAATAGGGTTTATGATATCAAAGGAAGGGCTGTCTATGACTACGGAGATGGAAAAGGGCCAAATGGAGCGAGAAGGTCTTATGCCGTTTTTGAAAACCCTGTGGGAAACCGCCAGTATGATTTGAATAAAGTGACCAATAATACGGTGAATACCAATCTTTTCGTGCAGTATAAATTCCTGAAAGATTTTGATTTTACATATAATTTTGGTGGCGTGATTATCAATTCCCAAGAGCTTGTTTATGGAAATCCTTTGGGAGGGACTACGGCTACTGTGGGCGGGCGACTTGCAAAATCCAATACTCTGAAATACGCCTTTAACCACCAGCAGTTATTATCTTACAACAAACAACTTGGGTCGCACAATATCAGTGTTCTTCTGGGGCATGAGCTGAACCAAGAGAAAAGCGATTATTTCGGGGCGAGAAAAGAAAAATTGTTCTTGGAAGGACTTACAGTTTTTGATAATGTTCTGAAAATGAACGAAATCCCAGGAAACCAGTACGACTACGCTGTGGAAGGATTTTTCTCCCGAGTTTTGTACAATTATAAAAACAAATATTTCTTCAATGCCAGCCTTAGGAGAGATGGTTCATCAGTATTTTCTAAAGAAAACAGATGGGGAACTTTCTATGGACTTGGGGCAGCATGGGACATTTCGAAAGAAGATTTCTTAAAGGATTCGGAAGTTGTTAATGCCTTGAAAGTGAAGGCTTCCTACGGACAGCAGGGGAATGATATTTTCTATTTCCCAGGCACTACGGACAGAATCTATTATGCTTACAAAAATTTATATAAAGTAAGTAATTTCGGGGATGATACGCCTGTGGTTACTACGGAATATCTCGGAAATAATAAGCTGAGATGGGAAAATTCCCAAAACCTAAATGCTGGTTTTGAAACGGCTTTGTTCAATAGAAGATTGTCTATCAATGCTGAATATTTCGAGAGAAAAGTTTCGGATATGATTTATCGTGCGGCGCTTCCTTTCTCTAATGTGGGGTATTATCCTAGGTTAGAAAATATAGGAAACATGAGAAACAGAGGGGTTCAGGTGAGTATCAACGGAGATGTAATTAAAACAGAGAATTTCACTTGGAATCTATATGCTAACCTTACTCATTACAAAAATAAAATCACCAAACTCCCTGATGCACAGAGAGAAAATGGGATAACAGACGGGCTATTCCTATTAAAAGAAGGCAGCGACCGATATGCTTACTATCTGAAAGAGTTTGCAGGGGTGAATCCTCTGAATGGAGATGCACTTTGGTATAAAGATGGCGTGGATGCGAAAGGAAAGGCAGTTAAACAAGTTACAAACAGCTACGCTGAAGCAACGCTTTACCAAACAGGAAAATCTGCTATACCAAAGGTTTATGGTGGTTTTGGAACTCAAATAAGATTTAAAAACATCACTCTATCGGCTAATTTTGCGTATCAGCTGGGCGGCTGGGGCTATGACCAAAACTACAGATCGCTCCTGCATTCGGACAACTATGCGTCTAACTACCATAGAGATGTTCATAACACATGGACGCCGGAAAATCCTACAGCATCTCTGCCAAGAATAGATATTTCTAATTCTAACCAAAATGCCAGCTCTACACTATTCCTAGTGAAATCAGACTATTTAAGTCTTCAAGATTTGACGCTGAGTGTGGGTATACCGCAGAATTTCCTTGAAAACTATGGAATCCGAGATGCCAATATTTATGTAACAGGAAACAACCTTTTCCTACTCTCAAAGAGAAGAGGCTACGATCCAAGGCTGTCTATTTCTGGCGTTTCTGAGACATACGGATATAATCTGTTGTCAAGTGTTTCATTAGGTCTTAATCTTAAATTTTAATTTAAAAAAAGTTATGAAAATAAATAAAATATTAGCAGGAGCATTCGTTGCCCTATCACTTTTAAGCTGCAATAGAGAATTAGAAACCGAATCAGCGAAACTGATTTCAGAGGAGCAGATTCCTGATGATGCGGCATCTTTAAATAATTATCTTAAAGGGATTTATCTTAGCTTTAGAAATCATGGTTCGGGTGGAACTACCACTCACACGGATTTTGGGATAATGTCCATAAAAGCAGGGGTTGATTTGCTTTCCAATGACCTTATTCAGGCGAAACAGCAGCACCTTGGGAGATATTATAACTACGAAGCGAGACAAAGTGATAACTTTACCAACGAAATCGTTTGGAATACATTTTATTCTAAAATCTTTGATATCAATCGTTTGATAGAGAAAATAGAAGGTATAGGCGTAAATAATGAAAACCGACACATCTACGGTCAGCTTTTGGCGCTTCGTGCGTATAGTTATTTTAATTTGGTGAGATTCTATGCACTTACTTATGTTGGTCATCAGAATGAGCTGGGAGTTCCGCTTGTAACTACGGCTTCCAGCCCAGAAACACCGAGAGCAAGGGCTACTGTAGCAGAAGTTTATACCCAAATAACCAGCGATATAGAAAATGCCATCACTTCGCTGAATGGTTTCACTCAGCAAAATATCGCACAGATAGACCAAAGGGCAGCCAAAGCCATCGCGGCGGATATTTACCTTGAAACTGGAGATTATACCAGAGCGGCAGCCTATGCTAATGAAGCCCGAACAGGCAAAACGCTGATGTCTCAGGCGGACTACACAGGTGCTGGATTTTCTCTAAAAACCAATCCAGAGATTATCTGGGGATTTGATAATTCTTTACAAACCAAAAACATCGGTA
>JABCOA020000069.1 GCA_013333875.2 Flavobacteriaceae bacterium
GGCGAAGACTCATCAGAAAGATACAAAAGCCCATAGCCCTGCTCCAGTTTTTCTAATATTTTCTGCTTAAATTCATCCATATTCTGGTATCCTTCTGGCTGTAGAGAAACATCTATTTTTCCGTCTTCACGAAGGTTTTTGATGTATCCTACTTCCTCCGAAAATGGATAAAGTTTTTTGTAAATATCCGAAAAATAAACCAATCCTATATATTTTTGATTGATAATGACATTCCAGCCGAGTTCTGATTCATTGGCTATGATTAAAGAAACTTTATCACCTTTTTTAAATGGAAGTTCCTGATACTGTGGATTTCTTTTAAATTTAGTTGTCCCTGTCAGAAGCCCTGTTTCTTCATCGATATAGACATAGACCAAGTATTTTTTACCTTCTATTATCTTGGTTTTCTGCTGTTTATATGGGATAAATAAATCCTTGATAATCCCCCAATCCATAAAAGCCCCACTCGGAAGGGTGTGGGTGCAGGTCATAACCGCAAACTCCCCAACTTGGCAAAACGGCGTTTCTATGGTCGCTTGTAGTTGGTTGTTATCCTGATAAACAAACACTTCCACTTCATCACCCGTATTCCAGCTTTCATCAGAAAAAATCTTCGGGAGCAAACATTTTTCCTTATTTTTATCTTCTAAATAAACGCCCTGATGATTTCGTTCTGAGACTGTTAGTGTCTGTATTTTTCCTAATTCCATTAGTTTTTATTGTTTTATTTCCCCTATTTTTGGGAGTTTTTTTTTAATGATTTGATACTTTTAATTCCACCAAAACAGGAAAATGGTCGCTATACCCTCCTAAATACCGCGTTCCTGCATAGGTACGGAAAGGCTTTCCTTGATATTTTCCATCTCTGGTTCTGAGGTCATTATGTGCAAAAACTTCCGCTTTCTCAAATTTCAAAAGAGAATTTTGCCCATAGAAATACTCAGAAAGTATGATTTGGTCAAATAAAAGTCCTTGTTTTGAGTAAAAAGTAGAGTATCTACGCTCATGATACAGCTTAGAAAAAGGATTTTCCAAAATCTTTTCCGAGCCGTCATTATAGAGCAAAAAGTTCATATTTTCTGCATAGGGATTTTCATTAAAATCTCCCAAAAGCATCACGGCTTCTCGGCTGTCTTTGAGAAGAGCCAATGTTTTTTCTTTGACTTCATTTAGGATATAGTCCCTTTTGGGCTGGTTGATACCATCATCTCTTTTTGATTGTAGATGAAGAACAAAAATATTGAGAATATCCCCTCTGTATCGGACTTTGCAATGAAGAATATCTCTGGTCGTATCCATGCCATCCACACCATCTTCTTCAAATTCAAAAATAAAACTTATCGTATCAGAATCTATAATTTCTATCTTAGTTTTGTCATAAAGAAGTGCCGTATCTACGCCTCTTTCGTCCAAAGAATCATAATGCACATAAGCATATCTGCCATCAAAAACAGGCTGCTGAATCAGGTCTTCCAATACTGAATTATCAGCAATTTCCGCTAGTCCAATGATGAAAGGAAGCTCGCCTTTTTCATGTTTCATAAGTCCAAAGACATGAGAAAGCCTCTGCAACTTATGTTTATACCGCCATTCATTCCATTTTTTAAGGCCAGAGAATTTTTTACTCTCCCCTTTTACAAATTTCTCATCGGGCGGAAAAAGATTTTCCACATTATAAAAAACAGCCAATTCTTTATGACTCTTCATCATTATCCTAAAATATACCGCAAGGTATCATTTTTTTAGCAAAAATCCTTTGAAAATTTAAATTATTTAATCCAATAAGTCTGGGCGCTTCTGGTGGGTGATTTCTAGCGCTTTTTCATGTCGCCACTGCTCTATCGCCGCAAAATTACCACTCAAAAGAACTTTTGGAACTTCCAGCCCTTTATAAACTTCTGGGCGTGTGTATATCGGCGGCGAAAGAAGATTATCCTGAAAACTATCCGTAAGGGCTGACTGCTCGTCATTCAAAACACCTGGCAATAGTCTGACCACAGAATCCACAAGGACACATGCCGCCAGCTCCCCTCCTGTAAGGACAAAATCACCGATAGATATCTCCATCGTTACATGTAAATCCCTCACTCTCTGGTCAATACCCTTATAATGCCCACAGATTAAAATCAAATTTTCTTTCAGTGAAAGACTATTTGCTATTTTTTGATTAAGCGTCTTGCCTTCTGGCGTCAGATAGATGATTTCATCATAGTTTCGCTCTGATTTTAGCTGAGAAATGCATTTATCCAGCGGTTCCACCATCATTACCATTCCTGCACCGCCACCATACTGGGTGTCATCTATTTGTTTATAATTATTCGTGGAATAATCTCTTACATTATGAAAATGTATTTCCGCCAGCCCTTTTTCTATTGCTCTTTTCAGCATCGAAACCTTGAAAGGGCTTTCCATCAGTTCTGGAACCACAGTGATGATATCTATCCTCATAAATCAGAATTTTCCGCAAAAATAATAATATTTTATCATTTTTAGGTTAAATGAATATATTCTGTAACTAGCACAATGTAACATTTTTTACCCAATCGGTCAGCTGTTTTTTTCGCTTCCATGATTCCCTCTTTGGCTTTATCATAGCTTCTTTGCAAATAATCTGCTCTCTCTTCATCATCTAATTTATCACAATACCAATTCAGATAATGGTATTCTTTTCCCCAAATATCATGAGCATAAACAAGCTCTCCATCGGCTTCCGTGAGAATATCTCCTCCATAAATTGCGATTTTTTCTTCTTTTAATAATTCTATCGCCTGTAAAGCATCTTCTACCGACAAAGCTTTTTCTTCGCTTTGATAATCAACTGACAAAGGCCTGCCCTTTTGATTCAGAAAACCTAAATACCATAATTCTTTTTTCATTCTAAAATCTATATTTCTTCTCAAAATTATAAACAAAAAAGAAATCCACAAAACTAAAAAGTTTATTATCTTTGCCCTCGGCATAATCAGTTTATGCTAAATTCAAACATGATAAAAGCAAAAAACATTCATAAATCTTATGGAGAGCTGGAAGTTCTCAAAGGAGTAAATTTAGAAATTCACAAAGGCGAAATCGTCTCTATTGTAGGAGAATCTGGAGCAGGGAAATCCACTCTTCTGCAGATTTTAGGGACTTTGGATCTGCCTTCGGATATTCAAAAACACGAAACAGAAATCCTTCTTTTCGGAGAATCTTTCCTGAAAATGAATGACAAAGAATTATCAAAATTCCGAAACGAAAATATTGGTTTTGTTTTTCAGCACCACCAGCTTTTGCCAGAGTTTACTGCTTTAGAAAATGTGATGATGCCGATAAGAATCGCTGGGAAAAATGTAAAAGATTATAAAGAAAAAGCGATTCAGCTTTTCGAAGACCTAAATGTAGTAGACCGCATCCATTACAAACCCAAAATGCTCTCTGGCGGTGAAGCGCAAAGGGTGGCGGTTATCCGAGCTTTGATAAATTCGCCTAAAATTATTTTTGCTGATGAGCCTACGGGAAACCTTGATTCCAAGAATGCGGACTCTCTGCATCAGTTGTTTTTTGATTTGAGGAAAAAATACAATCAGACTTTTGTCATCATCACTCACAACCCGATATTGGCAGAAAGCACAGACAGGAAACTAACCATGAAAGATGGTTTGATTATAGACTAAACAAAAAAAGAGTGAAATAACCACTCTTTTTTGCTTCTTATAGTTTTATTTCTATCACCTGTCCGTCTTTTCTCACTTCTACGAATTTGCTTTCTCGGTGGGAGTCTTCATAATCGTAGAAAAATGTTTCATATATCGGTGTAGAATAGAGCGGAGTCCCGTATACATTATAGGCTGTGGATGTCCCTGTCTGTTTTTTATAACTTCCCACGGCTGTGAAATCCACTATCGTTTCTATATAATATTTTCCTACTTTCAGATTCTCAAATTTAAATCTTCCATAGTCATCCGTATAGGCTTCCCTTCTGACAGCAAACGCTTCTTTGGACATCAGAACCTGCTTTTTACTGCTTTCTATTTTTCTTCTAAGGTTATAAAACTCAGTAAAATACTCAGTAACAGGGAAAAGCATAATCACTGTATTTGGTCTGGCAACATGTTTTTTTCCCATCTTTGCTTTTACCATGCCCATTGTAAGCGGCACATTTCTTTTCTCTCTTGTAAAAGCTACTCCTTCTATGGTAGATTTTCCGTAACCCAGCTGAGCTTCTGCTTGTTTTTTGTCAAAAAATACCTGAGGAAAATAGCTGTCTTTCTGAGAAAACATCTCACCTGCACACAAAAAAGAAATTATTACAATTAAACACTTTTTCATATTTTTTTAATTCATTAAATTTGCAATGTTTTGATTATCCTTCATAAAAAGGACTAACAAAGTTAATAAAAATATTATTTACACAACTAAAATTGACTTTAAAATTATGAAAAGATTATTGTTTATAGGCTTGGTTTTTTCAGCCAATTTATTATTTGCACAAAAACCTTGCGGCTTCAAAGATGGGCTGCAAGAGGGACTGTGCAAACAGTTTTATGACAATGGAAATACCAAAGAAGCCTGCTACTGGAAAAAAGGAAAACTAGACGGACAGGCTATTTTCTATTATGAAAACGGAACAAAGAGCGCCGAAGGATATTTTAAAAAAGGGTTTAAAGTAAAAACTTGGACTTATTATTCTAAAAATGGGAAAATCAGCGGAAAGGAAAACTATGTCTACCGTGACCATATGAGCGTTTTGGAAGGAGAATATATCACCTACTTCCCAAATGGAAATGTAGAAATGAAAATAAACTATAAAGACGGCAAAATGCATGGAGACTATCATTCTTATTATGAAAATGGAACGATACAGAGTAAGGCCAAACTCAATAACAATGCTACTGATTCTTTTGAGATATTTTATCCAAACGGAAATATAAACGCAAAAGGCCCTACAGATGCTAATTTCAAAAAAATAGGTGATTGGATATATTATTCCAAAGATGGAACGCCCGAAAAGATAGTTACCTTCAAAAACGGAAATAAAGTATCCGAAAAAAAATACAAAAAATAAAAGGAGACCTCAAATCTCCTTTTTTTTATAACTAATTTTTCTAAAAGCATATACACCAGCCCTACCAATGACTATACCCATAAAGGTTCCCATCAAAACATCCAAAGGAAAATGAACCCCAAGATAAATCCTGCTATAGCTCACCACCCCAGCCCAAACAAATAAAAACACTGGCAAAAATCTATATCTATGCCCTAATAACGGACTTAAAAAACTCGCTAAAAGAAAGGTATTGGATGCATGGCTGGAATAAAATCCATAGCTCCCTCCACATTCTACTATTCTCATATACGGCTGTAATTCAGCATCATGACAGGGTCTTAGCCTTTCCAAACTATATTTAAAAATATTGGCTATCTGGTCTGAAACAGCCACCGAAACAGCTAATACTAAAACGATATAAACCAGCTCTTTACGAGAATAATTACGATACAAAAGATACAACAGTCCAGCATAAAGCGGTATCCAAGACCATTTTCCAGAAACAAATCTCCAAAAGGCATCAAATTCTGCACTCCCCAAGTTGTTCAAATACAGAAAAATCTCCTTATCCTGCGATATTACTTCTATCATCTATTTCGTTTTTTTATCTTCTTCCTGCATCAGATTGTCCGCCTCCTGCTTTACTTTGTCTATTTCATTTTTTATTTCAGAGACAGGGTTGTCTTCTGTTTCCTTCATGATTTCCTGCTTGATATCATCCACTGCTCCACGCATTTTTCTCAGCCCCTGCCCTAGTTCACGAGCTATCTGAGGAATTTTCTTCGGTCCAAAAAATATCATAATGACCAAAAAAATCACGAAAATCTCTCCAAAACTTAAATCTCCCATAATAATTTGGATATTTACAAAATACAAAGTTACTAAATTCTTTTTAGAGAATTTTTGAAATCTAAAAGGCTGCCTCATCAGAAACAGCCTTTATAAATTTATTTTACAATCCTTTCAATTTCTCTTCCAAAATCGCGATTTTCTCCAGCGTGTCTTTTTGTTTTTTACGCTCGTTTTCTACAATTTCAGGCTTGGCGTTGACTACGAATTTTTCATTGCTGAGTTTTTTCTCCACCGAAACCAAAAATCCTTTCAGGTAAGCCAACTCTTCTTCGGTTTTCTTTTTTTCTTCGCCTAAATCTAGGTTTTCGCTCAGCGGAACAGAGATTTCCACCGCTCCCACTAGGAAAGTAAAGCTCGGCTTATCCGTTTTCTCGGAATAATGAATTTCAGAGATGTTCGCCAGTTTTCTGATTACATTTTCATTCGCAAAAAAGCTTTCGCTGGTGAATAATTCCACTTCTTCTCTTGGCGAAATTCCTTTGCTCTGGCGGTAATTTCTCACACCTGAGATGATTTCTTTCGCCGTATCAAACACAGAGATGATATTTTCATTAAAACTTTCTGCATTTTTCTGCTGCGCGATAACCAGCGCTTCCGATGTGTTTCGCTCCGCGATATGCTGATAAAGCTCCTCCGTAAGGAACGGCATAAATGGATGAAGAAGTCTCATCAACTCCTCAAAGAACTTGATGGTTTGGTCATAAACCTCCTGAGAAATACTTTCACCAAAATTAGGTTTCACCGCTTCCAAATACCACGAGCAGAAGTCATCCCAAATCAATTTGTAAAGCAAATGCAGCGCATCTGAGATTCGGAATTTCTCGAACTGGTCATTGATTTCGCTGATGGTTTTATTCATCTGATTTTCAAACCAAATGATTGTTTGTTTTTCAGCCTCGCCTGCTGGTTTTGCTTCTTTTGTCCAGCTCTGTGTCAGCTTAAATGCATTGTATATTTTCGTTGCAAAGTTTCTTCCTTGCAGCATCAAATCCTCATCAAAAAGAAGGTCATTTCCAGCCGCAGAACTCAGTAAAATCCCCACTCTCACGCTGTCCGCACCATATTTGTCAATCAATTCCAATGGGTCTGGTGAGTTCCCTAGAGATTTGGACATTTTTCTTCTTTGCTTATCCCTTACAATCCCTGTAAAATAAACATTTTTAAACGGAACTTCTCCTCTCCACTCCAGTCCTGCCATTATCATACGAGCCACCCAGAAGAAAATAATATCTGGTCCTGTAACCAAATCTGCCGTTGGGTAATAGTAGTTAATATCCTTATTTTCAGGGTCTAAAAGCCCATCAAAAACAGACATCGGCCACAGCCAAGAAGAGAACCAAGTGTCTAGAGCATCTTCATCTTGGCGAAGGTCAGCCATTTCTAAATTTGGATTTTTAGCTTTGGCTAATTTTAGGGCTTCATCAATGTTTTCTGCCACTACAAAATCATTTTCGCCATCGCCATAGTAGTACGCTGGAATACGCTGTCCCCACCATAGCTGTCGCGAAATATTCCAGTCGCGGATGTTTTCCATCCAGTGTTTATAGGTGTTTTTGAACTTTTCGGGATGGAATTTTATTTCATCATTCATCACCACATCCAGAGCAGGTTTTGCGATTTCGGACATTTTCAAAAACCACTGCTGTGATATTTTTGGTTCTATCACCGCACCTGTCCTCTCGGAAGTTCCTACTTTATTTACATAATCTTCGGCTTTTAGCAAAAGATTTTTTTCTTCTAATTCTTTGGTAATGGCTTTTCTTACCTCAAAACGATTTTTTCCTGCATAATGCAGACCATGCTCGTTCAGGTTAGCATCATCATCCAAGATATCAAGCATCGGAAGGCTGTGCTTCTGTCCGATTTCATAGTCATTGACATCGTGAGCAGGAGTAATTTTCAAAGCACCTGTCCCAAATTCTATATCCACATAATCATCCTCAATAATCGGAACGGCACGATTTACAATCGGAACAATGGCTTTTTTCCCTTTCAGATGGGCGTATCTCTCATCATTAGGATTGATACAAATAGCCACATCACCAAAAATAGTTTCTGGACGAGTGGTAGCCACGGTAAGGAACTCCTCTGAGCCTTCTATTTGGTATTTTAAGAAATATAATTTTCCGTTTTGCTCCTTGAAAATCACTTCCTCATCGGAAATGTTGGTTTTCGCCTCTGGATCCCAGTTTACCATTCTGTAACCACGGTAAATCAGCCCTTTGTTATACAAATCAACAAAAGATTTTATCACTTGCTGAGAGAGTTTGTCCTCCAATGTGAAACGAGTTCTGTCCCAGTCGCAAGAGCAACCCAGTTTTTTAAGCTGTTCTAGGATAGTTCCGCCATACTGATTCGTCCAGTCCCAAGCGTGTTTTAGAAACTCCTCACGGGTAATATCCGATTTGCTAACGCCTTGTTCTTTCAGCTTAGCAACCACCTTCGCCTCTGTAGCGATGGACGCATGGTCTGTCCCTGGCACCCAGCAGGCATTGAAGCCTTTCATTCTGGCTCTTCTCACCAAAACATCCTGAATCGTGTTATTCAGCATGTGTCCCATGTGGAGAATCCCTGTAACATTGGGCGGCGGAATGACAATGGTGTAAGGCGGTTTGTCATTCGGTTCAGAGTGGAAATATTTGTTTTCCAGCCAGTAGCTGTACCATTTTTGTTCCGTTTCTTGTGGATTGTATTTATCTGGAATTGCCATTTTATTATTTTTTAGATTTGCAAAAATAGGATAAAGCAACTAAATTATTGCAATTTTTATTCAAAATTAACCAAAATAAAAAAAGCCATTCGGTGTGAATGACTTTTTAGGTTTATAAATTAGGATTTTTAAGTCTTGCTTCTCTTGGGAAAGGCAGCGTATAGCGGGCATCTCCTGCGCTGAGCGTGTAAGTAGTTCCATCATAAATATGGATAATGGAAGGCTGGGTAGTTCTTCTTAAATCAAACCAACGAAGCCCTTCGAATGAAGTCTCTCTCGCTCTTTCGTTTAATAACTCTGTGTAATATGCATCACCAGAAAGCCCGTTAATAGTCGTAGTAAAATTCGCTAATCCCGTTGAATTATATCTCTTCGCTGCTAAAGCTAGTAGCGTATTTTTAGAATCTGTTTCTCTTCCTAATTTTGCTAAAGCTTCAGCTTTTATGAGCATAACTTCTCCTACTCGGAAAGAAACTTTAAACTCATTAGAACTGCTGAATTTTTTCGTTCTATAATTTGTGACATCAGCATCGAAATATTTAGCAAATCTCAAATCATTCGTTTGGTCAAAAAGGGCAAGATGCTCATTGCTCACCATAGCAAAACGACTGGTCTCGGAGGTAACTCCTGCATCCAAATTCATGATAGATTCCACTGATTTATAACTACTTGGAAGATTTGTAAAAGCATTGAAATCCACCAATGTAGACTTCGCCGCAAGGACAGTTTCTGCCTCTGCCAGAGCATTAGCCCATTCTCCACGATACTGATGAACACGAGCTTTCAGGGCGTGTGCAGCCACAGTAGTAAAACGATAGTTGTACCCTTCATCAAATTGGCTTTTATTAAGCAAAGTCAAAGCCTTATCGAGGTCAGAAAGAATCTGTGCATACACCTCGTCCAATGTCGCACGAGGAAAATCTCCCTCCAGCTGAGGACTTGTTACCAGCGGAACGGCTTTCGCAGAACCATTACTTCCCTTATAAGCTGGAGCATAGAGGTTTATCAGTTCAAAATAAGTATAAGCTCTCAATGCATAGGCTTCACCCAAAATCTGATTGATTTCTGAAGTGGAAGCATTGTATTTCAGTGTGTTATCTATAATATAATTAGAATAGAAAATCGTCTGATAAAAAGTAATGTACGGAAAGTCCTTAGAACCAGGGAATGGAGAAGCCTCACTCCAAGTGAAAATCGTTTGCAGACTTTCGTTGGTCGTTCCTGCTTTTACTTCATCGGTTTTTAAGTTTGCTAATGCTTTATGCTGAGGATAAAGATTATAGGCACGAGTAAGAAGCGCACGGAAATCTTCCTCCGTCTGTGGAATTACTTTTCCTGTAGGAGTAATGTCCAAAAATCTGTCACAAGAAGTAAGTCCTGTAGATAGAACAGCGCCGATAAACAACGCTTTTATGATATATTTTCTCATTATTATATAATTTATTGATTATTAAAAACTTACATTTAAACCAAAAACGATAGATTTCTGAATAGGCTGGGCGTATAGATTCCCATAAGTTTCAGGGTCAAAATATCCTTTATAATTAGTCCCGAAAACCAGCATATTTCTACCCTCTACATAGAATCTCAAGGAGTTAATCCCTGTATTATGAAGCAGAGAAGATGGCAGAGAATATCCTAAACGAATGTTATTTATTCTGATGTAGCTCATTTTCTTCATCCAGCTGTCAAAATGGTTGTAAGACCCTGAAGAATCAAAGTTATTATACCATAAATAAACAATTTCCTGCCCTGGAATAGTATTTTCTCCTATAATTCTCGGAAGAGTGGTATTGGTATTATTAGGCGTCCAAGCATTGAGAATATCCGTAGAATTATTCTGTCCTCTATCCACTGTTGTAAAGTTATAAGGAGGATTTGCTACCACCCATTTATTTATGTTAAATGCAGCAGAAATCGTAAGATCCCAGTTTCCTATATCAAAAGTATTGGTAATCCCTCCATAGAATTTAGGGTCTCTATCACCGATATAAGTATACAAATCTCTGAAATTTCCATTAGCAAGATACTCACTCTCTATGTATCCCACGCCCCATGGGTCAGAAATTTTGTAAAAATCTACTGTAGAAACTATATTTCCGTTTCTGTCATAGAACTGAGGTAGCCCATTGGCATCCAGCCCTGCTGACCTTAGACCGAAAACAGCATTGATAGGATAGCCTTTTCCTGATGGATAAAAATTGCTAAGCCCATCATGAATTTGGTCTATATTGCTTCGGTTGGCTGCAATGTTGAAAGTCGTACTCCATCTGAATTTTTCTCTATCGATATTTATCGTAGAAAGAGAGAACTCAAAACCTTTATTGGTAACTTCCGCCCAGTTTACATTCACTTGGTTAAACCCTGTTTCCAGAGGAAGCTGTTTTACTCCCATCAAATCCGTTCCTTTTCTGTGATAGAAGTCAAGGTTGAAATTGATTCTGTTATTAAACAATCCAAAATCCAATCCCACATCCACAGTTCTAGTTTTTTCCCATCTTAGCAATGAATTCGGCGCACCTTCATCATTGATAGTATTTTCTGTCTGATTAAGGATTTTCGCTGTGCTGTATCTTCCTGTGAAGAAAGGCGAAGTATTTCGGTCTATATTCCCCTGAAGTCCATAGGAACTACGAATTTTGAACATACTGATGGTTTTATTATCCTTCAAGAAGTTCTCATTTTTCACATTCCATGCTACAGATGCCGCCCAGATAGGGTTCCATCTCTTATTGGTCTCTGCTCCGAAGAAGTTTGTCCCATCATATCTCACACTTCCGAAGAAAGTATATCTATTAGCAAAAGTATAAGATGCTGTCCCAAAGAAAGATGCATAAGCATTAGAAACATCTGTATCTACAACAGGAAGGTAGTTTGCGTTTCTTATCTCACTATTTGGGATGTTTAGAGGGATGGATGTTTTCTGTCTTGGGTTGTAGCCATACATTTGGCTGTTTACCGATGTGTATTTAGTTTCTCTTATTTCCGAACCTACAAGGAGATTGACATCATGTCGGTTTATCTTTTTGCTAAATTCTAAAATATTTTTAAAATTATATTCAAAACTATTCCCATTAGAAGTGTTGTAATAATCGCCTTTTGGGATGATATAAGTCGTAGTCCCTCCAGAAGTTATCTTAGAGGCATCTCTTCTTTTTCTAAGGAAATAAGTCTGCTCTGTGGCATATTTTTCCGTTTTTTGGTTTTCGTACTGGACACCCAGCTGAGAACGAAACTCCAAGAATTTGAATATTTTATAATCCAAATTCAAAATACCACGAAGCGATTTCGTGTTCAAATCATACCTCGTATTATCCTTCTCCTCCATGTAGTTATACGGAATTCTGGCGTCTCCGTCCATGTAGTTCACATTTGGGTCATAGACATAGTTGCCATTTTCATCCTTTGGTCTTAGTTAAGGATTGGCACTTCTGGAATAGTAAGTTGGTGTGATATTCCCCGAAGCATCAGACAAGAAAGAAGACTGCTTAGTATTTGTTCCAAATATGGACAATCCTACTTTTATTTTATTATTGATTTTAAAATCATTCTTAAAAGTAAGGTTAAGTCTCTCAAAACCAGAACCTATCACCGTAGACTGCTCATCATAGTATCCTAATGAAGCATAATAAGCATAGTTATCCAGTCCACCTGAAAGGCTCACGGAATACTGCTTGTTTATCGCAGTTCTGTAGAGTAGATTTCCCCAGTTGGTATTTATATTTCTTAGTGCATTGATTTCTCTTTGAGAAGCCTCACTAATCGCCGAAAAACCACCACTGCGGAACAAATTCCAGTCGTTATTTGCTAATAATATTCTCGCAACCTCACCATTATCTTTTCTATAATTGTCTAAATCCGAGCGAGATGCCATCATCAGTTCCCAATCTACTTTTTGATTGGAATTCATCAAATTAAGTTTAGAAAAATTCGGTCTTAAATTGACAAATGTACTCGCTGAGAAATTAACATTCATTCGCCCTTTTTTCCCGCTTTTGGTCGTTACCAAAATCACCCCATTTGCTGCTCTCGCTCCATAAATTGCCGTAGCCGAAGCATCTTTCAGCACGGTGATGGACTCTATATCTTCTGGGTTAAACCCTGCAATGGAGTAATTTTTAAGGTCGTTGATGTCCTTTCCTGCATCATATTTAGGCGCATCGCCCATTTCCAGAGGCATTCCATCTATAACCCATAGTGGGTCAGTAGGCCCCGAAAGTGAAGCCGTTCCTCTAAGTCTAATAGGCGCAATCTGCCCTGGCGTCCCTGATGCTGGCGTAACGAGCAAACCTGGCACTCTCCCCTGCAGCATCTGGTCTATAGATGCTACCGCCTTTTGCTCTATGTCTTTCATTTTCACCACATCCACAGAAGATGTGATTTTACTTTTTTCTATCTTTTGGAAACCTGTGATTATAACCTCATCTATCTCCTTGGTCTTAGTTTTAACAGTGTCTACAGGCGTATTCTGTGCCCAAAGAACACTCGGTAAAAGACCCAACAAAAATTTCGCTCTTCTCATTTTTAGTTTGTAAATTTTATTATTTTTCTCCTAATGCTCTATTTAGTCTTATCAACATATCTTCGTAATGATTTCTAGTCGCTTCATCTGCTGTATTTTTTGCTACAAGGATGATTTTCTTTACTTTAATCAGCTCTGCTCTCTTTGCGGACCCCACCTCCGAAAGGCGTTTCATTCCGCTGAAATACAAGGTCAGTTTCTGCTCATCTATGTTGTGTTTGTCCTCCAAACTATGCTGTGCATAATCACAAATCATAGGCATTTTGCCGAAAATCCCTTTTTCTGTTTTTTCGTAAATACGCCCTACATCTATGATAAGCGCATCTACATAGTTTTTCTGCGTCATTCTTTCAGCGATAGTCAAGCTCTTGTTTTTCAAAGATTTATCAAATATAAATTTCCTCAAATCATCGAAAAGCCCTGCTACAGTCATTATCTTTTCGCTTCCTTCTGTCTGCAAAAATTCTGCTTCCAAAATTCTCAAAAGCCTTTCATCATGCATCAGATTATACAAAATAGCAGCCTGTCTCTCTCTGAAAATATTATACGGCGACTGCTCTACTGCTCCTGCTGGTGTGTTTTTGGTAGGTTTCAAAACATCTTTTAACGGGTTGATAAACAACCATTTCGGCAGGGTGAGAATATTCTTTTTAAGGAAGTTCAGTGCCTCTTTTTGAGTTTGATAAGGAACAGGTATGTAGGATTTTATTTTACTCCCTTTTACCAAAGGCGTGAGATAAAACCCACCGATGTTCGCCAAAGTATGCGTATTATAGACATACCACTGGTTAATCACCTGATTATAAAACGCTTTCGCTTCTTCATAGGTTTCGCCGTCTTTCGTACTCCATTCTATGATATTTGGAATTGTTTTTTTAAGGTTGATAATTCCGTATTCTCCTGCTTTCATGGCATTATTCCCTAAATCCTCGGATTGTGAACGCGGGTCTATGGTTTCGGACTGCTGTTCTCCGTAGAAATACTTTGGGTCGCCATCGTGTTTGTCTATCCAAGATTTAGTAATATTTAGTTCCTCTTCTGGACTGGATTTCCCTGTCCAGCGGTATCCGAAATTAATCGCAAATTCATCATAAATGCCTATTTTAGGTGTGATTTGTTTCACGCCATCACCTTCCTGTGCGACATAGTTAAACCTCGCATAATCCATAATAGAAGGCGCCGTTCCGCCCATTTTTTCGGTAAAATCTGGCTTTCTCAAATCCTCTACGGAATACGCAAAAGATGAACCCATATTGTGCCTTAGCCCAAATGTATGTCCCACTTCATGAGATGAAACGAAACGGATAGCGTTTGCCATTTTAGCATCTGGGAAAACATTTCCTCTCGCTTCTGGGTCTATGATTCCTGTCTGCACGCGCATCCACGAGTGAAGAAGTGTCATCACATTATGCCACCAGATGATATCCGATTCCAGAATTTCTCCCGTACGAGGATCTACCACAGAAGGTCCCATGGCATTTGCCATAGATGAGGCAGCATAGGTAATTACCGAATATCGCACATCATCTACATCAAATTCTTTATCTTCTGGGTCTGGAAGTCTTGCGCTGATTACATTTTTAAAACCTGCCTTTTCAAAGGCTTTGTTCCAATCATGAACACCGTCTATTATCGACTGCTGCCACTGTTTGGGCGTTGCTGGGTCTATATAATAGACTATCGGTTTTTTAGGCTCTACCAGCTGTCCTGACAGGTATTTTCCTACTTCCTGCTCTTTGGGTTCTAGGCGCCAGCGTGTGATGAGCTCCTTGTTATCTACTCTCTGCTGTTTATCCGAGAAATAAACCTTCTGAGTGGTAAAATAGCCTACTCTATCATCCGAAAAACGCCCTACCATAGGCTCTGGAAGGAGAACGATGTTCGTGGTCGTTCCTACGGTGAGGTCGGCTTTTTCCGCTGTGGTTTTACCTTCAGAAACTTGAGTCGTAAGCTGGGATTTTATGACAACATTCTGCGGGAAGCTCTTCACTTCTTCTATATAAGAGTCTTTGGTTCTCACAGAACCGCCCATACCAATGTTATCAAAAAGATTATTAAAACTCTTGGATGTCCCATTGAAAACATTATTCACCTGCACCACTACGGCAGAGTCTTTTCCATAGGTTTTTATCTCAAAACCTTCTATGATGGACTCTACATAGTTGTCCCGCACAGAGCGCGCGATGTTGTCTTTCTTATTTACACTGATTTTTGGGTCAAAGGTCTTCGCCCATACTTTATTATTTTTCTCATCCTTGTAGAAACGGATAAGTTTGTTTTCGTAGTTCATTCCCTTGTTGATTCCCGCATTATTTATCTGAGCAGGAACGGAGGAAATTTTATTGACAATCAATAAATCTTTTCCCAGCACTTCATTGGGAATCTCAAAATAGATTTTCTCCTTTATGGTATGGATTTTAAAAAGTCCGTCCTTGGTAACTGCGCCTTTTATAAAATCATCATAAGCCGTGGTATTGCCCTTAGCTGTGCTGTCTTTTTTCGCTTCGTTTTCGGTCTTTGCTGCATCTTTTTTCTTTGTCTTTTTGTCTTGAGAAAAAACAACCATAGACTGAAGCAACAAAACAGCCAATAATACTTTCTTCATTGTATTTAAATTTTATTTAAAAAAAAATCAAAAACGGAGGGCAAAAATAATAAGTTTTTTCTAAAAAATCATAAAATTTTATGATTTTATAAAAAAGCCTCCATCTATAATGAAGAAAAGTAAGAGCGAAACAAAAATATTATTCCTTAAATGGTGCGATTAATACTAAAGAATTTGTGAAACTATTGTTTCCAGAAGTGTAGTTTCAATTCCTTAAATGGTGCGATTAATATAAATGAATTAAGTTATGATGATATAATAAATTTTTGTTTCAATTCCTTAAATGGTGCGATTAATATTGATAGATTTGATTTTCTTTTTAAAGAGGGCGGAGAGTTTCAATTCCTTAAATGGTGCGATTAATATAACGGCAATTTAAGGGCAAGTCCTTCGCTTTATAAGTTTCAATTCCTTAAATGGTGCGATTAATATTAATGTAGGGAATAATAATATTGAATACGGTTCAGTTTCAATTCCTTAAATGGTGCGATTAATATAAAAAAAAA
>JABCOA020000070.1 GCA_013333875.2 Flavobacteriaceae bacterium
AACTATCTCTGGAACTACGCCTCCGTACTGTCTTGCTATATTATTGGGAACCAAGTATATATACAAGAACAATCCTACGAATATGGATAAAATAATCTGTCCCCATGGTCTTTCATACTTCTGATTTGATAAGAAAAGCAGATAGATGTACAATATCGCACTTGCTATAATGAAGACAAAAATATCCGAAAGCAATCCCAAAGAAAACATTTTAACGACATCTAAAGCACTAAATTCCGTAGTGGTTATCGGATGAAAGATAAAAACGCATCTTAATAGAAAAGAGATGATGATGTAAATAATTCCTAAATAAACGAATGGTTTCAGTTTCATGAAATGTTTTTTATGAGTTGCTTAATTTTCTTTTAAAATCTATCATTTTCAAAGCTGTCACTCCTGCTTCGATGCCTTTGTTCCCAAGATTTCCGCCGCTTCTCGCGATGGACTGCTCCTTATTATCATCTGTCAAAACACAGAAAATAGCTGGAACATCTGTTTGCGTGTTACAGTCCTTAATTCCCTGCGTCACCCCTGAACAAACATAATCAAAATGCGATGTCTCTCCGCGAATAACACAGCCGATGGCTATCACCGCATCAAACCGACCGCTCTTGCAAAGCTGCATCGCTGCGAAACTTAGCTCAAACGCACCAGGGACATAGTAAATTCTAATATTTTCTGATTTTACGCCTTCTTTTTTCAGAACTTCTTCTGCCCCATCTCGGAGATTAAAAGTCACAAAATCATTCCACTCAGAAACCACAATGCCGATGGTAAAATCATCGGCATCTGTTATTTGGAGCGGCTTATAATCCGAAAGGTTTACTGTCGCCATTTTATTCTTTTTTTATTTAAAAATATTTTACCATTTCTATGTACGCATCAGACGCGCCTCCATCATAGTCCTGATATTTCTCTTCTATCGTTGTGAAATATTTTTTAGCAACATCATTTTTCTTTAATGAAAGTGCCAGCATTCCAGCTTTTCTCGTGAAGTAATATGATGTGTATTCATCATCCGAAGCAGAAATTGCTTTTTCAAACTGAGAAAGTGCATCATCATTTTTGTTCAGATTCACCATACAATCTCCCATTGCTCCATGCTTCAACGCCATCAATGTTTTATTTTTAGAAGAAAACTGATCTAGTAGGTCATACGCTTTTTGGTAATTACCTTTATTAAACTCTATCAATCCTGCATTATAGGCTGAAAGTTTTCCTACATTGGTTTCAGAAAAATTTTCTGCAGTTCCTTTAAATCCTGGATTTGCAGTTTTCCCTCCCAGAGCCAAATCTTCTTTTCCTTCCACAAGATTTTTCTGAGCGGCAAGGTAAGCCTTCGTAGCTTCCTCATTCTTTGGCTCTACCACAAAATGCTGATAACCAAAGTATCCCAAAACTCCCAAAACAACAACTCCAAAAGCTAAACCTATTTTTTTAGCATTTCTCTCAATGAATTTTTCTGAACGAACCACATTTTGGTCTAATTCCTGAAAAATTTCAACCGTTTCTTTTCCTTCTATTTCCTTTTTATTTGACATAGTTTCTACTAAGTTTAATTCGCAAATTTAAGATTTTCAGACTAATTTGCAAATTTTAATCAATATTCTAAGATTTTAAATACCTCTGCGCTCTCTATCTGTTCCAGTTTTTCTCTTCCGTTCAAGTCTTTCAGCTCAATTAAAAAACTAAACTGCGCTACCTTTCCTCCCTGTCTCTGCACCAGCCTTGCCGCTGCTGCTGCCGTCCCGCCTGTCGCTAGAAGGTCATCATGGATTAGAACTCTTTGTCCCTCTTGGATTTGGTCGGTTTTCATTTCTATCTCGGCTGTGCCATATTCCAAATCATATTTTTCTCCAATGAATGGCGGAGGAAGTTTTCCTTTTTTTCTTATCAAAATAAATGGAATGCCGAGTTTCACAGCTATAGCAATACCGAAAATATAGCCACGGCTCTCTATTCCACAAACGACATCCACTTTGCCTCTGCTGAATTTTACCATTTCATCAACAGCCTCCTCGTATAATTTAGGATTAAGAAAAATGGGGGTAATATCTTTAAACTGTATTCCTTCCTTCGGGAAGTCAGGAATATTTGTTATTGTATTTTCTAATTTTGTGATTAGTTCTTGGTTTGCCATGGTTTTATTTCTTTTCTGATGAATTTACTTTATAACTTGATATTTTCCAGCTGTCATCTACTTGTTTCAGTCCATAGGAAACATTGAGCATTATGCTTTTTCCTTCTTTGTCTACGATTTGATAAACGGCATTTACACTCGCTGCCTTATCGGAAGATGATTTCACGGAAATATTTTTAACCTCAACGGACTTCACCGCCCCAAAACCAGTATTAGGATTAGAGAACTTATCATAAGAACCCCAGTTCGGGTTGTCCACTAATTCGTAAGCTGATCTAAGACTCTGATTTCCAATCCTATTCAAGAATTTATCTACTACCGCTTCAGGCTTTACTTTTGGAGCTGATGATGTAGATGAAGAAGATGAATTTTGGTCTTTATTTTCATTATTTTCTCCTGTTTCTGAATCTGTAGAGTTTTTGGATTCTTCTTTTTCCTTTTTCTCTTCTTCGGAAGTTTCTTCTTTTTCTGGTTTTAGACTTTCTTTATTTACTAAAACTCCTGCTTTCAGAAGCTGGTGTGTTTTCTTAGTAGTTTTTACACTGACTTTTATATCTATTTTAGAATCAACGATTTTGTCTGCTGGCAAAACATCTACTTTTAGGTAAAATCCTTTAAATTCATTACTGCTCATCAGGTTTTTAGCTGTGAGTAATTTTTCGCCATTGCTGTAAACTTCCATTATCGTTTCTAATCCTGCATTAGAAAACTCAATAGGAGTTCCTGCCTCATCTACTAGTCTAGGTGTAACCCTCAATGCCCTTGCACCTGAAGCTCCGCTCCCATCTATAGGCGTTATGAGGATATTTAGAGCTGATGCTTTAATGTCATTAGGATCTACTTCTGTCGCTGTGATATTTTGGAAAATATTCATATTTCCCAAATCTGGCGGAGAAGTGCTGGACCATTCCACATTATTTTTTTGTGCCACTCCATCTGCCATAGCAAAGATTTCGGGAACTTTTTTACCGTTTATTAATTTTGCTAATGCTTCTAATTTTTGAATATCAGTATTCCCTTCTACACCAAAGGTTTTCAGGATGTACAAGGCTTCATTAAATTTAGTTTGCTCCAATGTACTCAGTGATGTTGACATTTCATTGATACTAGCCTGAAAAGTCTTCATAGATGAGCCATCTACTGTGTCTTTTTTACAACTTGTGAAAACCAATAACATCACAAGAAAGTAAGAATATAAACCTCTCATATCATAAAAATTATGTATGCAAAAATAATAAATTATTGAAATATATTGAATAATAAAAACTATATTTATACTTTTGCTGAAAATTATAGATAATGAAAAATATATTAAAAGTAGTTTTGCTAATATTATTACCTTCTGGTTTTGCTAAAGTAAATGCTCAGATTGTAACCAAAAGAGACAGCATAAACGGAAATGAATTTACCATCATTATGGACAAAAGAATAGATGATGTCATAGCATCTATGGAAAACGAATGCAAGAAAAAGTCTCTCCGAACAAATGATGACACCAGCTCCAAACCACTTTCTCAAGCAGAAATATGTAAGAAAAATCCTAGGATTTTAGGATATAAAATTCAAGTAGGTGTGGTAAAAAGCTCCGAAGAAGCTAACAATCTAAGAACAGAATTTAGACAAGCTTTCCCCGCTATAAAAGTAGAAGTAGATGCTTCTCTAAGACCTAATTACAAGGTGTTGGCAGGAAGCTACCTATCAAAAGAATCGGCCGCAGCGGACTTGAAAAAGGTGAAAGCCAAATTCAAAGGCGCCATCTCTACACAATACCGAGTTTTCTGTGTAGAAGCCAAATAACATTTTAATATATAATTCTATACAAAACTCCCTTGCTGATTTGCAAGGGAGTTTTTATTTATATAAAATTTGGTGTTAGTTTTTTACTAAAAGCCTGAAACCTTCTCCATGAACATTGATAATTTCCAGACCTTCGTCATCTTTGAGGAGTTTTCTTAGTTTCGCTATATACACATCCATACTTCGCGCCGTGAAATAATTCTCTTTTTTCCAAATCTTTCTAAGCGCTAGGTCTCTCGGCATGAAATCATTTCTGTGCATACAAAGCATTTTGAGGAGTTCGTTTTCCTTTGGAGATAGCTTATACTCAGCATCATGGACTTTCAGCTGTCTCAAAACTGAATCAAACTCTATATTACTGATTTTAAAATGTTCCTGCTCATCTTCTTC
>JABCOA020000071.1 GCA_013333875.2 Flavobacteriaceae bacterium
CTGTTTTTGTGGAGGCTTTGGATAGAACGGATAAAGCACAGGAAAACTCTACCAATTCGTATATTCAGAATTTCTTTGTTCAGTTTGATATCGTTAATAAAGAAAAGGGAGCAAACCTAAAACTTGCCAGCCCAGAAGTGTTCGGAACACAAAATCTGAGCAGTGAGATAAAATTTAATACTCCTGATGAAGAGGTTAAAAAAATCATCACTAAGAAAATAGAAGCGAGTATAGGAGCTGCCTATGAGGTTATCAGAACTCGTATTGATAAGATGGGAGTTACCCAGCCGAATGTACAGCAGGTGCCAGGGACAGGAAGAATCTTGGTAGAAATGCCTGGTATCAAAGACATAGATAGAGTGAAACAAATGCTCCAGACTTCTGCAAAACTTCAGTTTTGGGAAGTGGGAACAATCCAAGAGGTTTTCCCTTACTTGGAGGAAATGAGCAAAAATGTTATCGTAAAAGGCGATTCTATGGGAGTGAAAAAAGGGTTCAACCTTACTAAAGCTCTCAATTTAGATAAATTAAGATCTAATGCTGTGGCAACTGTCAAACTTTCTGACACAGCTTCAGTTAATAAAATTCTTAATAGCGAAATCGCAAAAGAAGCTAGACCATCTAACCTTAGATATGTGGACTTTATGTGGGCATACAAACCACAAGAGGATGCACCTGATTATTTGGAACTTTATGCTATAAAGAGTAACGCTAGCAAAAAAGCGCCTATTGATGGTGCTGTGGAGTCTGCTAGAGTAGATTATGACCAGATGAGAAGGATAGTAGTGGATATGCAGATGGATGCTAATGGAACTAAAGAATGGAAATCCCTTACAGAGAAAAATGTAGGAAGACCTATTGCTGTTACTTTGGATAATAGAGTTTATACAGCGCCAAATGTAAATGAGCCAATTCCTAATGGAAGCTCTCAGATTAGTGGTAATTTCACAGAAGATGAAGCGAAAGATTTAGTAAATGTACTAAGCGCAGGAAAACTTCCTGCTAGCGCGAAAATTGTTCAGGCTGATGTGGTAGGGCCATCTCTAGGGGAGGAGTCTATTCAGGCAGGGCTTTGGTCGTTTGTGGCAGCGTTCTGTATCATCATAGCATATATTATTTTCTACTATGGAGGTGCGGGAGTTTATGCTGTGATTGCTATGGTGTTTAATCTGTTTTTCCTTTTTGGAATCATGGATTCTATGGATGCTACACTTACGCTTCCAGGGATTGCGGGTATTGTTCTAACGATGGCAATGGCAGTGGATACCAATGTGATCATTTATGAAAGAACAAGAGAGCAGCTTTTTGCAGGAAAAGATATTAAAACAGCCTATAATGATGGGTTTAATGATGCTCTATCCGCGATTATCGATGGACAACTTACATCCATTCTTACGGCGTTAGTTCTTTATATTTTCGGAACAGGACCTATCCAAGGTTTTGCGGTGACATTGCTTATCGGTCTGATAATGACTTTCTTTACTTCTGTTTTGATGTCTAGAGTGATGATATTCAGTAGATTAGAGAAAGGAAAATCATTGTCTGTTTGGACACCGATGACTAAGAATTTATTCCGAAATATTTGGGTAGATTTTATAGCAAAGAGAAAGGTAATGTATGTCATCTCTGCTGTATTGGTAGCGGTTTCTATAGGGTCTATTGCAACGAATGGATTTAAATATGGTATTGATTTCACTGGAGGAAGAAGTTTTGTGGTGAAATTTGATAAAACTGTGGATGTAGAAGCTGTAAAAGGCAATCTTTCACAAGTTTTCAAAAATGAAAAAGGAGAGTCAAGTTCTATTGATATCAAGACTTTTGGGAATGACCAACAGCTGAAAATCACTACAGATTATAAAATAGGAGATGAATCTCTGAAAGCTGACCAAGAAATAGACCAAAAACTATATCAAGGGCTTAAAAATCAGCTTCCTGCGAATTTGACTTTTGAAGAGTTCAAATCAGCAGCTGAAAACCCAATAGGAATAGTTTCCTCTACGAAGGTAGGGCCTACGGTAGCGGATGATATCAAGATGGGCGGAGCTTTGGCTGTATTAGGTTCATTATTAGGTATTTTTGCTTATATATTGCTTCGATTCAGAAGATGGCAGTTTTCACTTGGGGCGATTATAGGTTTGGCATTTGATGCTACTATCATATTAGGAGCATTTTCGTTATTCCATAGCGTGATGCCGTTTAATATGGAGATTAACCAAGATTTCATCGCAGCGATACTTACAGTTCTTGGATATTCTATAAATGACACGGTAATTATTTTTGACCGTATCAGAGAAAACCTAAAAGATGGAAGAGAAAGAACACTGGCTCAGTTGTTTAACGATTCTATATCTGGAACGCTGGGTAGAACGATAAACACTTCATTGACAGTTCTTTTAGTGGTGTTGGCGATATTTATTTTTGGAGGAGAGAATTTGAAAGGATTTATGTTCGCCCTATTGTTAGGGGTGATTTCAGGAACATTCTCTACGATATTCGTATCATCACTTCTTGCCTTTGACTTCTTTAAAGGTAAAAAAATAGAAAAATAAAAAAGTTAAAAAGCACTCTGTAAAGGGTGCTTTTTCTTTTAGTAGTGATGGTTCAAAATATTATATTTGCACTTTATTTTAAATTTATAGAAAATGGAAATCCAAAATACAGAAAATCCTAATGTGATTAAATTCGTGACAGATAGGACACTTATAAGCGGTTCTTTGGAGCTGGATAGAAATTCTAATATTTCTAATGTTCCGCTGGCTCAGGAATTGTTTCAATATCCATTTGTGAAGAGTATTTTTATCACGGCTAATTTTATCGCGGTAGCCAAGGAAAACATCGTAGAATGGGACTTGGTGGCGGACAATCTACAAAATATGATATTGGAATCTTTGGATGATTTTCCAGAAATTGTCTGTTCTGAGGAGATTGCTCCTATTTTTTATTCAGAAAAAACGCCGAATCCATCAGTGGTAAAATTTGTTTCGGAGCATCAGCTGATAGATGGTTTTTTGGAGCTGAAATCTTTGCAGGAAGCAGAAAAAGTTCCATTGGCAAAAAAACTATTTGAGGAATTTTCTTTTGTAAAAGAGGTTTTTATCAATGATAATTTTATTTCTATTACCAAGACTAATGATGTTTCTTGGGAGGAAATAACACAGAAAATCCAAGATTTTCTCTCTAATTTTATCAAAAATGGAGAATCAGTAAGTAAAATCGAAGGAATCCAGCAAAATACATCGAAATCCATTGCTAATAAGCAGTTTACAGAAACGGAAGAAAAAATAAATGCTATTTTGCAGGAATATGTGACGCCCGCTATAGAAAACGATGGAGGGAGAATTTCTCTGATAGAATTCGATGAAGAGACCAAAACAGCAAAAATGCTTCTACAAGGGGCGTGCAGCGGCTGTCCTTCTTCTGTGGTTACTTTGAAAAAAGGTATAGAAGGCATACTTAAAAACTTCCTTCCAAATGTTGTAGAAAATGTGGAGGCGGTGAATGGCTGATGAATATCATAGGTCAAAATTCATGGAAATATCAAGATAATCAATAGATACATGATTGAAATTCAGAAAAAATCACTACCTTTGCACCGCTGAAAATCAGCAAAAAGGGATATTTTTACTACACAATTATTAAATTCAAAAGATGAAAAAAACAATTTTACTACTGGGAATGTTTGTTTGTTTTTTAGGAAATGGGCAGACATTGCAGGAAATGGAAGAAATAGCAGAGAGCGGCGATAAAGGTGCTCAGTACCATTTAGGTCTGAAATATTACAGAGGAGAGGGAACTTATCAAAATTATGCAAAAGCAAGCTATTGGTTCGAAAAACTAGCTACACAAGGGCATAAAGATGCGCAGTTCTATTTAGGGCTGATGTATTTTGATGGAGACGGAGTAGACCAAGATTATTCTAAAGCTGAATATTGGTACCAAAAATCTGCAGAGCAGGGAAATCCTGAGGCACAGCATAATTTAGGGGTGATTTATTATAAAGGAGAAGGAGTAGCCCGTAATTTTGAGAAAGCAAAATATTGGTTTGAAAGATTATCTGACCTGGGAAATGCTGATGCGCAGTTCTATTTAGGATTGATGAACTACAAAGGAGAAGGAGTTCCTCAAAACTACAAAGATGCTAAATATTGGTATGAGAAAGCTGCAGAGCAGGGAAATGTGATGGCAAGATACAATCTGGCGCTGATGTACTATAAAGGAGAAGGAATAGAAAAAGACTATAAAAAAGCGAGATATTGGTTTGAAAGACTTGCAGAGCAGGGTAGAGTAGAGGCTCAGCATAATTTAGCTCTGATGTATTACAAAGGAGAGGGCGTAGAGAAAGACTATGCAAAGGCGATGTTTTGGTTTGACAAGTTAGCAGAACAAGGAAACGCTGATGCTCAGTATAATTTAGCAGTGATGTATCACAGAGGAGAAGGGGTTTCTCAGGATTATGCAACAGCTAAACAATGGTATAAAAAATCCGCAGAACAAGGGAATACAATGGCTCAGTACAATCTAGCAGCTATGTATCAGAGAGGAGAAGGAGATTCTAAAGATGAAGTAATGGCGAAGTATTGGTTCAAGAAATCTTGTGAAAACGGATACCAAGAAGCATGTAAATATACAAGATAAAAAAAACGCAGCAAGAGTATTACACTCTTGCTTTTTTATTTGTAAAATTTTATAAATTCGCGGAATGAATTATTTAGTACGAGAACCTGAAAATATACACGCTCAGACTCCTATTTTAGCGTTGCTGCATGGATATGGTAGTGATGAGAATGATTTGTTTAGTTTTACGCCTGATTTGCCCAAGGATTGGCTGGTAGTTAGTTTTCAAGCACCTTATACCACGCCAAATGGAGGGTTTAGCTGGTATGATATAGATTTATTGGATAGAGAAAAATTTATAAATGTTCCACAAGCCGAAGAGTCTATAGAGTTGATTTTAAATACAATAGAAGAAATAAAGGAAAAATATAAAACCAGTGGAACGGTTAATCTTTGTGGATTCAGCCAAGGAGGAATTTTATCCTATGCTCTTGCGTTTAGGTTTCCTCAGTTGTTTCATAAAATAGCCTGTCTGAGCACCTATCCAGAGCAGAAGATTATTAAAAATCTTTTAGATAGAAAGGCTTATCAGCATTTGTTTTTCTTTGTTTCTCATGGGGTAAATGATATGGTCATTCCGCTAGAATGGGGTAAAAAAGGAGCGGAACTGCTGTATGATATGAGTATGTTTTTCTCTTTCCGTGAGTATCAGAGCGGTCATGGTGTGGATGCGAGGAATTATATGGATTTAATGGAGTTTTTAAAAAAATAAAAAGAGGCTTTTAGGCCTCTTTTTCGTATAGTTTGTTGTATAAATCAATGTATTTTTCTTTGATTATTTTTCTTCTCAGTTTCATGGTAGGAGTGAGCATTCCATTTCCAACAGTCCATACATCTGGTGTAAGTTCTATTTTCTTGATTTGCTCCCAGTTACCGAGTTTTTCGTTTAGTTTTGCGATTTCTTTTTCTATTCGTTGTTTTAGTTCAGTACTTTTTACCATTTCTTCTGGTTTAGTTCCGATGTTTATTTTATGGATTTCAGCCCATCTTTTAACGAAAGTGAAATCTGGCTGAACCAGCGCACACGGCATTTTTTCGCCATCACCCACCACCATTATCTGCTCTATAAATCGTGATGATTTTGCCATGTTTTCAATCACTTGTGGAGCGATGTATTTTCCACCCGAAGTCTTGAACATTTCCTTTTTTCGGTCGGTAATGATAAGGAATCCTTCATCATCGATATATCCGATGTCACCTGTTTTGAAGTATCCGTCTTCTGAGAAAGCCTCTTTGGTTTGTTCAGGATTTTTGTAGTAGCCTTTCATTACGGAAGGTCCTTTTACGAGGATTTCTCCATCTTTATCGATTTTCACATCTAAATTATCCAAAGGCTGTCCTACAGAACCGATTTTCATCTTTTCGAAGCTGTTTACGGCTATTACAGGTGAAGTTTCGGTAAGGCCATATCCTTCGATGATAGGAATTCCCGCCGCTTGGAATTTTTTATTTAGATTTTTAGAAAGAGCAGCAGAACCAGAAATCAGTGTAATGATATTTCCTCCCAGCCCTTCTCTCCATTTGGAGAAAACAAGTCTGTCAGCTATTCTTTGTTTAAGGTTTTTAGGAGTTCCCGGTTCATAGTTTTTGTTCACTCCCAGAGCCCAAAGGAAAATAATTTTCTTAAGTCCTCCAGCACTGATTCCCTTGTTGTATATTTTATCATACACTTTTTCTAAAAGCCTTGGTACCACGCTCATATAGTGAGGTTTTACTTCTTTCATGTTATCACCTATTTTATCGATATTTTCCGCAAAATAGATAGAAAATCCACTGTATAGGTAGTATAAATATACCACCCGCTCAAAGACATGGCAGATAGGCAAGAAGCTCAGGGTTTTTATTTCCTTGTAATCTGTTTTTTTCTTTGGAATTCTGCTATCCACAGCAAGCACATTAGAAATGATGTTTTTGTGCGAAAGCATTACGCCTTTTGGCCTTCCTGTGGTTCCAGAGGTGTATATTATGGTAGCAATATCATCTTCATTTACAAGGTCTCGCAGGTCTTCCACTTCGTATTGGTTAGATTTGTCTTCACCAAGGCTTAGAATTTCTGACCAGTTGGCTGCTCCTTCCACTTCATCAAAAGTGAAAATTCCTACCAATGAAGGCACCTGCTCTTTTACTCGTAATAATTTTTCATACAAATCTTTATCCGAAACGAAACAATATTTCAGCTCAGCATTGTTGAAAATATATACATAGTCCTCCTCGCTTATCGTAGGGTAAACAGGCACGGAGATGGCGCCTATTTGGGAAATTCCTAGGTCTGCTATGCACCATTCTGTACGGTTGTTAGTGGAAACTAGTCCTATTTTATCATCTTTGGTGATGCCTGATTTTAGTAGTCCTCTAGAAAATTTGTCTCCTAAATCTACGAACTGTTGAGTAGATATTTTTTCCCATTTGCCATCATATTTTGTAGCCAAAACATCATCTTTTGGGAATTTTTTCAAAGAATTGTGTGCAATATCAAATAATCTTGTAATAGACATTTCTTTCAAATTTTAAGCCGCAAAAATAGTGTTTTTATTTTAAACAAAAATAGCATACGATTTATTCCTAGTCTTCAAGGTCTGATTTTGTTTTTTCTATGAATTTTATGTTCCTCATCAGTCCAGAGAATTTAGTTCTTTTTACAGGAGATTTTCGGAATATTTCGGAGAAAATTTCTTGGGTCAAATCCTGCCAATCAGGTTTTCTCAGTTGGCTAAATTCTTTTAAGGCAAATTTCGGTTCTGTATTTGGAGCTGCAAATCTATTCCATGGGCAGACATCTTGACACACATCACACCCAAAAATCCAATCATCCATTTTTCCCTCGAAATAGTCTGGAATTTCGTTTTTTAGTTCTATTGTAGCGTAAGAAATACATTTGCTTCCGTCTATAATTCGTTCATTTACAATGGCTTGTGTAGGGCAGGCATCTATGCATTTTCTACAGCTTCCACAGTGGTCTGTGGTGGCGCCATCTTCTTCTAATTCTAAATCACAGATGATTTCCGCCAAAAAGAAGAACGAACCGTGTTTTTTAGTAATCAAATTGGCATTTTTCCCAACCCAGCCGATTCCAGATTTTCTAGCCCATGCTCGGTCTAAAACAGGCGCAGAATCCGTAAAAACCCTAAACCCAAATTCTCCTATTTCTTCCTGCAGTTCAGCTATCATTTGGCGTAGAATATCCTTTATCACATCGTGGTAGTCCTCGCCGTAGGCATATTTGGAGATTTTGAAATTATTTTCTGTTTCTAGTTTGTATTGAGGAAAATAGTTGTAAGACAGCGAGATAACGGACTTTGCGCCCTCTACCAGAAGTCTTGGGTCAGTCCTTTTATCAAAATAATTTTCCATGTATGCCATCTCGCCATTGTAGCCTGCTTTCAGCCATTTTTCCAGCGCTGTAGCATCTTCTTCAAGGAAACCAGCTTTAGAAATACCGCATCCCTGAAACCCAAATTTTTCGGCTTTCTGTTTGATGATTTTTGCGTATTTCTCTGCTGTTTGTGCCATAATTTTCCGCGAAAGTATTGTTTTTAAATCTAAAATCCAATTTTTAAGATTAACTTTGTATAAAAATAAAAGAGTGAAAAGATTAAAAATATTTTTGTCTGCATTGGTTCTTTTATTCTTGGGAAGTGCTTATTTTATGCCAAAAGCAGAAAGTTTAGGCAAGGAAAAACCAGAAATAAAAACACAAGAGCCTAAGGATTACAAAAAATACGCAGAAGAAGCTCTTTTGTATTGTAAAAAGAATAAAATTTCTACAGATTTCTTCGTGTTGATAGACTTTTCTATCCATTCTGGGAAGAAGCGGATGTTCATTTGGGATTTTAAAAAAGATAAAATCACGGATAGTTTTTTGGTAAGTCATGGATGCGGCAGCCAGCCCACAGCGAGGGATTATTCCAAGGAAAAACCTGCATTCAGCAACCAACCGAACAGCCATAGCTCTTCACTTGGTAAGTATTGGATTGGCACGAAGAAAGTTCCCAGCCCAAGTTTTGGGGAGAAATACCTGCTTTATGGCAAGGAAACGACCAATAACAACGCCCTCAAAAGGGATATCGTGATACATCCTTGGTCTATTATTCCTGATGAAGAGCCCTATCCCAGCGGTGTTCCAGAGAGCTGGGGCTGTCCAGCGGTGTCTCCTGATGTTTTCAAGGTTTTGGATGAAAAATTCCAATCCGTAGGGAAAAATATTCTTCTCTGGGCGATTTATCCTTGATGTATAGATAATTGCTCTTACAGAAATAGGATAATTTTATCTTTAAATTTGATGAATGAATCAAAATAAAACATTAAATTCGCAGAAACAAAAAAGTTAATCACAATGAATTATGATATTATCGTCATCGGGAGTGGCCCTGGTGGATATGTTACAGCAATTAGAGCATCACAATTAGGTTTTAAAACTGCAATTATAGAAAAAGAAAATTTGGGTGGAATCTGCCTTAACTGGGGCTGTATCCCTACCAAAGCACTTTTGAAATCGGCGCAGGTTTTTAAATATATCAACCACGCGGAGGATTTTGGTTTAAATAAAGTAGAGGCAAGTTTTGACTTCCCTAATGTAGTCCAAAGAAGCCGTGGCGTAGCCGAAAAAATGAGCAAAGGTGTGGAGTTCTTGATGAAAAAGAACAAAATAGATGTTATCTTCGGGACAGCCAAAGTAAAACCAGGCAAAAAAGTAGCTGTGGAGAAAGATGGAGCAGTTACAGAATATACAGCAGAACATATTGTTTTGGCGACTGGGGCTCGTTCTCGTGAGCTTCCTAATCTTCCTCAGGATGGCAAGAAAGTGATAGGATACAGACAGGCGCTTACCCTTCCAAAACAGCCTAAATCTATGATAGTAGTAGGTTCTGGAGCGATAGGAGTGGAGTTTGCGTATTTCTATGCTACGCTGGGTACGCAGGTTACAGTAGTAGAATTCATGCCGAACATCGTGCCGGTGGAGGATGAAGATGTTTCTAAACATTTGGAAAAATCCTTTAAAAAAGCAAAAATAAAAGTAATGACCAACGCTTCTGTGGAGTCTGTGGATACCTCTGGCGAGGGAGTAAAAGCACAGGTGAAGACAGAGAAAGGAGTTGTAGAGTTACAAGCAGACATTCTACTTTCGGCAGTGGGAATTACAGCAAATATAGAAAACATCGGTCTGGAAGAAGTAGGCATTAAAACTGAAAAGGGCAGAGTAGTAGTGGATGAATGGTACAGAACTTCCGTGCCAGGTTATTATGCGATAGGAGATATCCTTCCTACTCAGGCTCTGGCGCATGTGGCATCAGCAGAGGGAATTACCTGTGTGGAGAAAATAAAAGGGCTGGATGTAGAGCGTATAGACTACGGAAATATCCCAGGATGTACATACTGCACGCCAGAGATAGCATCAGTAGGGCTTACA
>JABCOA020000072.1 GCA_013333875.2 Flavobacteriaceae bacterium
AAAGCATTTCGGGAATATGAGTTCGGCATTTGGGCTGCCGCAGATTCCTTTTGAGCATGAATATTACCGCAATCATTCGGTGAAAAACGACCTTTCTTTTTTCGGAAAATTCATTTATTCTTTGAACAAATTTGAGCTGTTTGGAGATTTACAATTTAGACATATCTATCACAATGCCAGAGTTTTAGAATATTTCAAAGGAGAAGGAGGCGATTTCAGCCGAGCGTTCAATTTCCTAAACCCAAAAACGGGAATTAACTTTAATTTTAACCACGGAAAAATCTATTTCTCCTACGCACTGGCTCACCGAGAGCCGAGCCGAAAGGACATTATTTCTAAAAATGATATCCAGCACGAAACGCTCCACGACTTTGAGCTAGGACTGGAAAAAAGCGGAAAATTCTTTTCTGTTTTTGCGAACCTCTACTACATGCACTACAATAACCAACTGGTTTTCAGTGGCAAAATCGATAACACAGGTGCTTTCATCAGAGAAAATTCAGGAAAATCTTTCAGAAGAGGCGTGGAATTTGGCTTTAATCTAAAACCCATCAAAAACATCCAGATTTTGGCTAATGCAACTTGGAGCGAAAACAAAAACCTTAATTTTCATGTGAAAAATGGCGGACAGCTTGAAAATTTGGGAACTACAGATATCGCTCTTTCTCCGAAATTCATCAGTAATATCGGCGTTTCTTATCAATTGAAAAACTTTAATTTCGGTATTCAAAACCAATTTGTCAGCGGGCAGTATCTGGATAATACCCAGACCCTTGCAATTCCTGATTATAATCTTTTGGATTTTTTGGCTGGTTATAAATTAAGCTTAAAACATCACGAACTGAATCTTTATTTCAATCTCAATAACCTCCTCAATAGAATGTACATGACCAAAGGGCATGTCTATGATGGAGCCGCCTATTATTTCCCACAGGCAGGGCGGAATTTCATGCTGGGAATGACTTGGGTCGTGAAATAACCACACAAAAAAAAGAGCATCTTTTACGGATGCTCTTTTTAGTTTATAAAACTTCGTTTAGTATTTTCGCTAATCTCAATCCTGCATGCAGAAGCTGTCTTTCTAACAAATCTTTATACTGCTCTTGATAATCATAGCTGTAGTTTTCCCCAGGTTTTACGCTGGCATAGAGCTGATTAGCCGCTTGGTGGCTTTCATAGAACCAGTCTTCTAGGTTTCCGCTCTGGATTTTTTGGATTTCTTCTTTTGTTTTTACATCCAGAACCCTTGCAAACTCTGTATAGCTGTATTTGGTATTATCTATCAGACCACTATCCCAAAGGGCATGAAGATTAGTATCTTTCTTGAAAAACTGTATCTTGATGAGGTTTCCTCCCAAATCTTCTTCTCTTCCTGTGTGCATAGGCTGCATCATATCTCCAAGAAAATGCACCAAAAACCTCAAATAAATTTCCCTGTCTGCATTAGGCGTGTTTTTATCTACGATAATGCCCTTTACATTTTGTATTGCGGTATAAATATTGGGTTTATTATTATTCTTTAATTGTTCTATAAACTGCTCTTTGGTCTCCTGCGGCGGAATATTTACATAATGCCATGTGCTGGTATTTTTCCACTCTGGAGAATTTCTGACATTATCTGGCCAGTTTGCCCAGTAGGCCAATTTCTGTTTACCGATAAGCTTTTTCAGTTTTCTTTTCGCTCTGTTAGTCAGGTGATTTTCTGCTATTTCTGCTACTACGCGATGTCCCGTAACTCCCCAAGCAGACATTTCTGCTATCCCGAAAACAAAGAATACCGCGATGAAAATCTTTTTTAAAATCCTTGTGTTCATTATTTTATTTCAAAATTTTCTCTAAAATTCGTAATGTGATTAAATAGGTAGGTTTCACTCCTGTAAGCCCCAGCCCTCCCGAAGAAAGCGTGCTTCCTGTTTCTAGTGGATTATCAGAAGCATAGTAAGCATAGCATAAGAATAAATTCTCATTGATATGATGGCGGATTTTAGAAGCCACCTGTATAGCTTTCTGATAATGAGCACCTTCCATCTCCAAACCGATAGACTTCCACGAGGTATTCATGAAATAAGACAAAATATCCTTATTCTGCAGCGATGTTCCCAAAACAGTGACCATACTTCCCTCAAAGGCTTTCAGCTCTGTATCTTGGAAATCGTCCAATTTCAGTGCGTTTTCAAATGGATAATTGTCCGCCGTTCCCTCAAAAATATGCGATGTAGGAATCATGATATCGCCTTTTTCTCCTGTAAGAATTCCCGCTTTACCCATGATAGAGATGGATTTCACATTGAGTTTGCATTCCTCTCCTTTCACATCGAATGGGCGCAGAAGCTCATCCATAATCTCGTAAGCCTGCTCTCCAAAGGCATAATCAAAAACTATCAAAACATCTTTGCCAGAGAAATCAGCCTCCGCGAAAGGTGTATTTTTTAAATTAATTTTCTTTAAATCAATGATTTGCACATCTATATTACTTCCGCTTTCGTCATTGATGTAAATCATCCCTTGAGAAAGAGCATAGTCCAAAATCTTATCTTGAAGGTCTTTTTGTTGCTGATTTCCTCGTAAAGCGTGTAGTCTATTCCTGTTTTGCAAGTTTTTTTCAAGGCATCATTCGCAAAAAGCATATTTTTCACCGAGTGCATATTCGCACTGATGATGTTAAGCGGTCTTTGGTAAAGATTTTCTTTAACCAAAATTTCTTTAAGCGTATTTGCCCATTTTTCTCCGAAAAGGTGGTGTCCTACACGCTCCTGCAATATTGCAGAAAAATAAATTTCGCGCTCTCTTTCCTCTGCCCAGTCTAGGAAACTCACCTGCCCAAGGTTATAGACAATCTTGAACAATCGGTCTGGATTGTCATCACTTCCAAATTTTTTGTAAGCTTCCAAAGTCTCATCAAAAGACCTTCCCAATAACGCCGAAAGATGAATAATCGCCGTTTCTTTTTCGGTTCTTGTAAATTTTTTCTCTCCTTTGGCTACTTCTTCTATTATTTTCCAAACTCTTCTCGGTCTGCCCTCTTCCATATCAAAACCGATATTTCTAATTTTGTCTGCTTCTATATAAAGGAAAGTAAGGTGAGTAAGGATATCATAAATCTCCGAACGCCCCAGCAGAACCTCTATGTTCATCTGATGCTGGTCTATACGGTAGCAGTTTCTTCTTCGTTTTTTAGGGACTATGGGTGTGAAACTCGCTTTGTGAAAGCCTTCATCCGAAGTCAAATGAATAAATGCACACTCCTCTATTCCCTCTGGAAGCCTATCCAAAACATAGAGCAATCCGTCTAATTCTATCTTGTTCAGATTGTTCATCGTTCCGTAGATTTCAGGATTGATGGTAGAAAGCAGCGTTCTGATATTCTGACCTGACCTTCCACCAGGTTTGAAAGAACCTCTATAAAAAAGATGGCGCATAGAAACATATATTTTCTCTATCGCCTCCGTGGTTTGTCTTGCTCGTGATTGTGCCATATTTATATTATGATTTTTGTAAAAGTTACAAAATTATGATAAACTCATGGATGTACAAAAGAATTTAATCCGAAATTCATGTTTTCTTTCAAAAAATTATTGATTTTAAACTTAAAAATTAAAATATTGATAGAGAAAAACTATTTAGATTGTTTATAAATTAAATTAAAACTATCGGTTAGGAGAATTTTATTTCATAACTTTGTAGAAATAAATCCTAAAAATATGAAAAATTCTAACATCATCGGTCTTAGAGAAGAAGACTGCAAAAACATCGCTGAGAAGCTAAACATCCTTCTTGCAAATTATTCTGTTTTTTATCAAAACACTCGTGGCGCTCACTGGAATATAAAGGGAGAGCAGTTTTTCGTTCTTCACCCGAAATTCGAAGAGCTTTATGACAATCTTGTTCTTAAAATTGACGAAATCGCAGAGAGAATCCTGACATTAGGTCATGTGCCAAGCCACAACTATTCTGATTATCTGAAAGTTTCAACGATTAAAGAGAGCAAGGAAGTGCATAACGGCAAAAAATGCGTAGAAGATATTCTAAACTCTTTCAAAGTAGTGATAGACCTACAAAGAGAACTTTTAGAAATAACTGACAAAGCAAATGATGAAGGGACAAACGCTCTTGTGAGCGGATACATCACAGAGCAGGAAAAAGATGTCTGGATGTACAATGCTTATCTTGGATAATCACGAATTTAAATCAATAAAAAGGGCAGAAGTAGAAAATTACTTTTGCCTTTTTTCTTTATTTTGTTCCTTATTTCTATTTTTGTAAAAAATTTGAGTTTTGAAATATCAACATCTTAGTGCAAATCAACCTATTGGAATTTTTGACAGCGGCGTGGGAGGACTGACAACAGCGAAAGAAATCAAACGAGTAATGCCGCAGGAGAGTTTCATCTATTTCGGTGATACCAAGCATCTTCCGTATGGAGAAAAATCCAAAGAAGCCATCATAGATTATTCCCTACAAATCACCAAATTTCTTTTGGAACAAAACTGCAAAGCGATAGTAATCGCCTGTAACACTGCTACTTCTAACGCACTGGAAGAAGTAAAAAAAATGGTGAACGACAAGGTTTTTGTATTCGATGTTATCAATCCCGTTGCCGAAAAAGTAGCCTATGAAATCCACCAAAACATAGGAGTAATCGCTACCAAAGCAACCGTAAATTCTAAACTTTACAGAAAAAGCATCAGAAAATATAATAAATTCATCAATGTGGAAGAACTGGCAACTCCGCTCCTTGTCCCTGTGATAGAGGAAGGGTTTATCAATCATCCCATTTCCCACAGCGTAATCTACAATTATCTTTCTAATAAAAAGTTAAAAGATATCGATACGCTTATCCTAGGATGCACTCACTATCCGCTTCTGATGGAAGAAATCAAACAATACTACGGCAACAGAGTGAGAGTGATAGACTCACCGAATATTGTGGCAAACTATATCAAACTTACTTTGGAAAAGCATAAATTACTGAATACGAATAATCCTGATCCGAAGTATGAATTTTATGTTTCTGATATGACCAAAAATTTCCAAAAAATTTCTAAAAAATTCTTTGGAAACAAAATAGAATTGGAACTAAAAACCCTTTAACCAAATGATTACCATTATCGCTGCTATCGGAAAAAACAACGAATTAGGAAAGGACAACCAGCTGCTGTGGCATCTCCCTGCGGATTTGAAACATTTCAAAAATCTCACCTCAGGGCATCCCATCATAATGGGCAGAAAAACCTACGAAAGCATAGGAAAACCTCTCCCAAACCGCACCAATATAGTGGT
>JABCOA020000073.1 GCA_013333875.2 Flavobacteriaceae bacterium
GCGTTCAGCTCATTGCTGGTAATATTCAGCGGTCGCCCATCCATATAGACATCCAGCATTTTCCCTTGATACGCCATCCCTGTAAGGTCTGAAACGATAGCCCTGGCAGTTTTTTGATTCCTTCCAGCGCCGTTCCCGTGTTGAGATTCGGCTGTTCAGAAAAATCAAATATCGTGCGGTCTGCCTTCTCCTCTACTGCTTTTTTGGTTTTCGTGATTGTTACTTCTTTTATTTCCTTTTCTTTCTTTTGGGTTTGTGGTTTGTCTTCTTGCGCCCATCCCATCACAGAAATAAGAAGCGATAATACAGCAATTTGCTTTTTCATTTTATATTAATTTTATGATTTCTTGTCGCAAACATAAATAATTTTTCGAAACTATGCAATACATAGTAGTGAATTTTAAAATAAATTAATGATTTTTTATTTAAAAATATTCAAATTTAAAATTTTATATCTAAAAAAATAGAAAAAATCCTACCGAGTTGTCATTTTACACCCTCGAATAGGATTTTATCTTTGTTCAACCGAAAAATCAGAGTTTTATCGTGTTTTCTTCGAATTTCAGATTCTGCTCTGGAAAGTCTAGTTTGGTGAGTTTTTTTATCCGCTGAAAAGCCCTGTTCTCTGCATCCAATTCAAGCCCTTTTTCTTTGGTCTGTTTTACAGAAACCACCTTTGCAGAGAGAAAATCGCCGTTGGATTTTAGTTTTATGTCTAACAAGGGCGCGATGCCTTTGTCCCCTGTAAGGCTGAACCTCCCATAAGTATTGAAATTCCCAAGGCTGTAGGCTATGAATTTATTTTTATAAACTTCCACCGCACGGATCACATGCGGGCCGTGTCCCAGCACGATATCCGCTCCTGCATCCACCACGGAACGCGCGAAATGATGCACATCTCCTCTATTTTCTCCGTAAAAAATTTCTGCTTTTTTAGGAACTCTCACATGTTCTGTCCCTTCCGCACCGCCATGAAAAGAAACGATGGTAATGTCCGTTTGGGATTTTAGTTCCTGCACTATTTCTTTTGCTTTTTTGACATCCAATAGGGAAAGCATATTTTTATTCGGTGCAAAGGCGCAGAAGCCGTATTTTATATTATCTTTCTCAAAAATCACGACTGGATATTCCTTTGTCCCTGCATGATAAATTCCTGCATTATCAAGGACTTTGGCTGTGGTTTTTCTTCCTATCAATCCGAAATCTCCTGCGTGGTTGTTCGCGGTGCTCATCAGATTAAACCCAGCTTCTTTGATGATTTTCCCGTATCGCTCCGGCATTCTGAAAACATAGCAGCTTTGAGGCTCTTTGTCCTCGCACTTTTGGGATTCGCCTTCATCTAAAAAAACGCCTTCCAAATTCCCAAAAACGATGTCTCCTTTGAGATGATTTTTCACCTCTGAAAAACTTCCTGCCGCATCATCTTTCGGAAGATATTTTTTAGATGGATAAGCGCTTCCTATCATAATATCACCCACCGCGACTATGTTTATAACATCTTTTTTGAGTTTTTCCTCTGGCTGTGGGCTTTCTATTTTTTTGAGTGAATCATCATTCTCTTTGGAAGATATTTTTTCCAAATTCTCTTTTTTTTCACAAGAAAACAGCCCTAAAAGAACTGCCCAAAAGATAATTTTTCTTTTCACTTTCAATCTGCTTAATAACGGCGTAAAGATACAAAATTCATCAAAAAAAAATAATTGATGTTTGATATTGAATATTTTATTTTTTTATCTTTGCCCACTTAAAGTTCTTTGAAAATGTTAGGAAGAAGACAATTACGCGAAAAAACCATCCAGACCCTTTATTCTTATCAGCAGAATCCTATAAAACAGGATGTTTTGGCAAGAAATATGTTTGCCGAGATAGATAAGATTTATTCTTTGTACATCTACCAGCTTAATTTTCTCATCGCCTTGAAAAAAATAGCGGAGAAACAAATGGAGCTGAACAAAAACAAGTACATAAAAACCGAAGAAGACCTCAATCCCAGTCGGAAATTTATCCGAAATCAGGCGATAGAACTTCTCGAGCAAAACGAAGAAAGATTGTCTTTCAGCACTAAACATCAGAATCTAATCTGGGACATCCATGATGACCTGCTCATCAAGGTATTTAACAAAATAAAAGCCAGCAAACTCTTTCAAGATTATATGAAAGAAGGTGAATTTTCTTTCGAGGAAGACCAAAAATTCATCGGAAAAGTTTTCCTAAGATATGTCGCAGAAAACGAAGACTTCCAGAACCATTTGGAAGACTTAGAACTTCACTGGGCGGATGATTTCCACATCGCCAACTCCATGACGCAGAAAACTCTCGGTTTCCTCAGCAAGGACAAGCCTTCGCATACTTTGATAAAAATGATAAAAGATGAAGACGATAGAAATTTCGCTCTGAAACTGCTCAACGAAACACTGAACCACTGGGAAGAAACCGAAAAAAAGATAGAAGAAAGACTGGAGAACTGGGATCTTGACCGTATCTCGCTAATGGACAAAATCATTTTGGCTACCGCTATTTCAGAATTGGACTATTTCCCTCTGACGCCTGCCAGAATCATCATCAATGAATATATAGAAATCGCAAAGGCTTTCGCTACTGACAAATCTCAAATCTTTGTAAACGGAATCCTTGACCGATACATCAAAAGCAACAATAGAAATTAAATTTTAACCTTAAAATAACCAAAAAAGAAATGAAAAATACTTTGAAACTTTCAGGAATAGGGCTGATGATGCTCCTTGCTGTAGTATCTTGCCAAAAAAACGAAAAAGCAGACCCAATGCCAGAAGTTGTGGAGGAAACTAAACCTGAACAACCAATGACAAAAGCGAGCTTTGCTAAAGAAGAACACGATTTCGGAACGATGAAAAAAGGCGAAGTGGTACAGCATGTCTACGAGGTAACCAATACGGGCGACAAGCCTCTATATATCAACTCCGTGCAGCCTGCATGCGGATGCACCGCTCCTGATTACACCAAAAATGCCATCGCTCCAGGAGAAAAGGGACAAGTAACACTGAGTTTTGACTCTAAAAATTTCAATGGAGCTGTAACGAAAACTGCACAAGTATTCATGAACGCAGAAAACTCTCCTGTTACACTGAGTTTTAAGGCGAATGTACAATAAACACTTAGAAAAACTTTAATATAAAATGGAAAACTTACAACAGTTCATACCAATGCTGCTTATTTTAGGTGCATTCTATTTCCTAATGATAAGACCACAGCTCACGAAACAGAAAAAAGAAAAACAATTTCAGGAGAATCTGAAACCAGGGAGAAGAGTCGTGACGACTTCTGGTATCCACGGGCGTATTTTCTCCATCGCAGAAGACGGCGTAGTCATAGAAACGCTTTCTGGTAAGCTGAAAATGGAATTGGCAGCGATATCCAAAGATCTTACCCTCAGCCGTTTTCCTGAGGATAGCGAAGAAAAGAAATAACAAACAAATCCCTATCACAGATAGGGATTTTTCTTTTATAAAAAACTTTTTAATGCAATTCTACCTTGCTGTCTTTCATAACATTGGTTACTCCTTTTATATTTTCAAAGTATTTTCTCCCCTGTTCTATGGATTTTCCTCGGAAGATTCTCACCGCGATACCTTTCATTTCCTTGTATTCATAGATAATTTCTGCACCATAGGATTTTACTTTTCTTTTTAAGTTTTGGAGAGAAATTTCATTTTCATTGTAAAAAACAATCAGTGTTCGCTCTTCTTGGGTGTAGGTTTCTTCCTCCTGATAAACCGCTTTCTGCATCTGCGTACAACTGATAAATGACATCGCAATAAGTAATAACAAAATTTTTCTCATTTCTAAAAATTTACTCCGAATTTATTAAACATTTTATAATTAAACAAAATTCCCCTTACCAAAGTAAAGGGAATTGAGCGAACAAACAGTTTTTTATTTTAGATTTTTATTCAATAATGTTTTATTCTGTGGTTATTTTCCTTTATTTATTCCTTATAACTTCTTGTATGGGTTTTCGTTTGGAATAAGGCAACGGCTTGGCGTATCCTATACGAAGCAGAATCTGCGGAAATTGATGGTTAACAGCTATCTTTTCGCGAAGCTGATTTCTAACCTCAGGAACTTCGCACGGCTGATTGATATAGGCATGTGCAATATTTTCCTTTGTAAGTGTGAGTAGAAAACGCTGGAGTGTACGCCCTGCATCTATCCATGATTGCATATCATCCGCCACGCTGGTAATAAGCACGATATTGGAAGAAGAATTGATTTTCTTTAGGTCGGTTTTATTTTGTTTTTTGCCTTTAAGGCTCATTTTCACAATCGGTTCCGTAATCCATCTCGGAAGATTGGGCGCTCCCAGAGCAGCGTAGCTAATCCCGTCATTAGTGCTTTCAGAATGTTTCTTGTTAAAGCGTATCCATGAGAGCAATTCGGATTTGAATGCTGGGTCGTTCATTTGTATAGTATTTCCTTGCATCACAGCATCTGTCAGCTGTCCGAATGCTTCTGTATTTTTATCAAAAATCTGAATACTGACTTTATCAGAATTAAAATCTTTCAACAAATTTTTCAGCACAGCTTCAGGAATTGGCTTCCCATCATAAACAGAGCGATTAGTCTGGCGTTTGGTAATATATTCGGAAAGTAAATCGGTTCTAACAGCCTCTGATTTCTGTAATCCTACTTTGATAATACCTTCTTGGCTGATATTCACCTGAGTAGCATAGCCAAGACTGCTTGCTTTTATACATAAATTCTCCAACGCACAGCCCAAACTCATAAAAAACTCACGATGGCTAGGGTCTACGGCAGGAAGTTCCCTGCTAAAATTGGGTAAAATCGTAATCTCATTTGTTCCTATTTCAAAGAGCCACGGCTGGGAGTTATGCCCAGAGGGTGCTTGTGTGGCTGCGGTAACTAACTGGATGAAATCATCATTTTGGGCATTTACATTAAGCCCTGAAAACATTAACAAACTCATGACTAATATTTTTAATTTCATTTTCATATCTATTGTTTTATATACACAAAGTAACGATAGAAATATGAATTAAAAATGAACCTGAGTTAAAAAATACGCTTGCGGATACGGCTCAGCGCCTGCGGAGTTACACCGATGTAAGAGGCTATATATTTCAGCGGAACATTCTGAATGAGTTTTGGGTCTTTTTCCAGCAGTTGTCTGTATATTTCCTCTGGTGATTGCGTCAGAAATTGTGCCTCACGATGCATTTTTTCCAAGAGAAGATTTTCTAGTATTTGGGTTTTTATCTGCAGAAATTCAGGGTTTTCAATAAGTTTTTCCAGCGAATCCCTTCCTATTCTATACGCCTTTACTTTTTTTATCGCCTGCATGGAGAGCAGAGACTGCTCCTGTTTGACAAACGAAGCATAAGACATACAAAAATCGCCTGTAGAGCATATGTCTACAGTGGTCTCTTTCTGTGTGGTAGGATTATAATAAAAAAAGCGAATAATTCCCTCATCTATGTAGTAGAGCCATTTTTCAACATTTCCTACTTCGGTAAGAAATTCATCTTTCTTAAAATGCACTTCAGTAAAATAGTTTTCAAGTATTTCAGAGGAAATTTCCATGATTTTTTGCTGTCAAATTTTTATTTGAATTAAACTCTTTCTTCGCTGATATTCCGTTTAAAAAACTTTAAAAACCAAAGTTTTTCGGATATCAAATAATTTAAAAATGTTATAATCCATCAAAGATTATAACATGTGATTTCAAATGTAATAAAAATTCAACAATTTTTCATTAAAAACAATTTTTCCTCTCTATTTTTTACCTTTATAATAGGTTTAATTTATATTTTAAGGTGTCATTTGTAATAAATTATTGATTTCTTCGGCATGAGTTCGCGAATAATACATCACAAAAGCAATATAAGGAACAAAGAATAGAATACTCCACAACAAACCCCGCGCAGCTGCTTTATGATTTCCTACCCGATGGAGTATATATCCTGTCCAAAGCAAATTGAGCGTCATCATAATATGCGAAAGCTGTGCAAAAACATTAACTCCGCTCCATGTAAAAGTAAAAAGCCCCATCGTCCCAAAATAATACATAGGAAGAAATGCAAAAGGAAGATAAGAAATTTTCTTTTTTACTAAAAAAATCATAAAACAAAGCAGATAAACCAAACTACTTGGAGAGCATGCGTTATAAACAAGCCACTGCACAAAATTTACTTTCAGCATAAAGAAGAAATAATAGCTCCCCGAAAGAGTAAGTAGTAATAAAACAAACGCCAAAACTATCCCCACTGTTTTTTCTGTTCTTGTAATTTCCATAAGATTGGTTATTTTAGAGGAATATAGACTTCGGTTTTTAATTTTTCTTCAGGAGTTCGGCGGCGGTCATTCAGGTATTTCTCAAATATCGGTTCATCGCGAAGCTCATACTCGCTACTGACCACCCAGCGCATCGCTTCATCACATACAGCGCCAAGATTACTATAACTTCCTTGATAAAAGAAAACTGCATACTTGCCTCCTGCAAGCTGTTTACAGCTAACTTCTCCTGAAGGTTGAGATGGTTTGTGAACGGCAAGACAAACATCAGTGCGCTGTAGGTCTGCTTCGGTTATTTTTGGGTCATTATGAGAGATGCATATAGATTCTATACCTTTCGTGAAGAGTTTTTGTTCTTTTATAACCGACCAGAGCTGTTGATAAGCCCATTCATAGTTGAGACTTCCATACGCTCCTTTAAGAGAGACATAAATAAGATTTTTTGGATCAAGCTCTACTATTTTGGGAGCTTTTAGGGCTAAATCTGGATTGATGATTTCTTTTTTCATAATGTAAATATCTTTATTGGTTCTGTATTCAGTAGGTGTGATGCCGTATTGATTTTTAAAGGCTTTGGAAAGAGAGGCAGGAGATTCATACCCTACATTAAAGGCTATTTCCTCCACCAAAAGAGAAGAGTAGCGTAGGAGCTGTGCCGCTGTTTCTATGCGCAAACGAGCAATGAAAGCGATGGGCGACTCATCTTTAATCGCTTTGAAAATCCTGCAAAAATGAAAATCAGACAAATGGGCTATCTCTGCTAATTTCCGTACATCTATCGTCTCATCCAGATGATTATTGATGTATTCCGCCACTCTATTGATACGCTGGACATAATCATTTCGGGTATTCTGTTTCATATCTGTCGTTCATTGAATTTCTGGGACAAAGATACAGCCGTTTTCATCAGAAAACTTTTCATATCTTGCTAAAAACAAAACTGCATAGCTTTAAAAACTAAAATTCCCCTTACCGAAGCAAAGGGAATGGAATTATATACTAATATTTCTTTATCAAATTATTTTAAATTCTTCTTAAAAATTCAGATTTATTGTCTTTTTATATATTAGAATCTTTTACACCTATAAAAATCTCCACCTCCGAGAGGTCGCCTTGCTGAGATTTTTCTGTATATAATTCATAATCATATCGATAAAGCCTATTTAGCTCCTTATCCTGCTCCCATATTTTCTGCCATGCTTCTGCTACAGCCTGAGGCATTGCTCCTTTAGCAAGAAATCTCTTAAAATTCTGTTTAGGAAACTCCCTTCCGACCAATCCGCTTGGGATTTCATCAAGCGAAGATACTTCCAGTCCCAAAAGCGTGGTATATTCACCTGTATAATCACTTTCGTAGTCTGTATAGATAGCGTAAACATTGCTGTTCACTGCATTTGGGATTTTGCTGATGATATTTTCAGAAAAAAATCTATTCCAAAGACCTCCGATGTCCTGCATTGCTTGTCCATTCTGATTTGTTGTGCGTGTTTCTATACCAATTATTTTCATATCTATAATTTTACATTGCAAAACTAAATAATTTTTTTAGTAAAAAAATATTATAATCATTATCTAAGTATTCATCCAAATTATTCTTATATAAATATTAAAATTTTTCTATCCAATAAAAACTTTTTCTTATTTAATCCACAAAATCCTGCGCGAATGATTTTATTTCAGGGAAGAAAATTTCGTATTTCTCACGGAGGAAATCTTTATTTGCTAAAAACGCAGGGAATACATTGGTGGTTTTGTCCAGAAACTGGGCTTTGTTTACCACATTCCGAAAGCTGTACTCTATCCCCCACTCATTTCGGTAGTTGTAGAGCCAGTCGTCCTGCTGCATCTTATCCAAAACTTTTTTGAAAACCTCGGGCAGAAATTCCTCGTATCGGCGGAGGACAGCATAGACCCTTTGCGAATGCTCCTGCCACTCGCGCTGGGAATTTTCGGTGGTATCATTTGCGAGGAAATAGTCAAACGCCACATCCACAAACGCCCCAGAATACAATCTTACCAGCGGTCGGAAAGGCGCCTTCGCCTCGTGTATCAGCGGATGCGCATCCGTGAAAGTGTCTATCGCTCTGTGCAATTTTATACCTTTCTGTATGCTTTCTGGAAGGCAGGCAACATCTCTGTTCTTCACAAAATCCGCAATCATATTGCCGACGAGCTGTTCCTCGGAAAAAGAAAGATAAGAATGAGCTAAAAAATTCATTTTGTATTCTGCATTTAAAGTTGATAAAGCCAATAAAAACGGCTGACTTCCTAAAACAATCTCTGATGAAAATCCTCTATTTTGCTGACTTCCACAATTTCTATTTTAAAGCCTTTTTTAGGAAGTTTGTTTTGTTTAGAAATGAAAATCCTCTCGTAGCCTAATTTCTCCGCCTCCAAAATCCTTTTCTCCACCTGCGGAACAGGACGAATCTCGCCACTAAGCCCTATTTCTCCCGCAAAACAAACATTATCAGGTATCGCTTCATCTTCATTGGAAGAAAGAATAGCCGCCACCACCGCCAAGTCCAGCGCCGTGTCACCCGTTTTCATTCCTCCTGTGATATTCAAGAAAACATCCTTCGCGCCGAGCATAAAACCAGCCCGCTTTTCTAAAACCGCGAGAAGCATATTCAGCCTTTTGCTGTCAAAGCCTGTGGAACTACGCTGCGGCGTTCCATAGACTGCACTGCTTACCAATGCCTGAATTTCCAAAAGCATGGCTCTATTTCCCTCCAAAGTAACTGCCACCGCATTCCCTGAAAGGTCTTCGGATTTTTTGGTGATGAGGATTTCGGAAGGGTTTTTTATTTCTTTTAATCCTGCTGAAATCATTTCATAAATCCCAATTTCAGAAGTGGAACCAAATCTATTCTTACTCGCCCTCAGCAATCGGAAAAGGTGATTTCTGTCGCCATCAAAATTGAGAACCACATCCACCATATGTTCTAGGACTTTTGGCCCTGCAATCTGTCCGTCTTTCGTGATGTGTCCCACCAAGAAAACTGGAATATTGGTTTCTTTAGCAAATTTAATGACCTCCGAAGAGCATTCTCTAATCTGCGAAACTGTCCCTGGCGAACTCTCTATCAACTGGGACTGAAGCGTCTGGATACTGTCTATAATCACAAAATCTGGCTGAAGTTTTTTCGCCTCGGAAAGGATTTTTTCCACTGAAGTTTCGGTGTAGAGGAAACAATTTGGATTTTGGATTTCGGTAAGTCTGTCCGCTCTCATTTTTATCTGTGATGCACTCTCCTCGCCTGAAACATAGAGGATTTTCTTCTTCATTTTCAGGGCTAGCTGCAGGAGCAGTGTAGATTTCCCAATCCCTGGTTCGCCGCCTATCAAGGTAACCGAGCCCAGCACGATGCCTCCTCCCAGCACTCTATTCAGCTCCTCGCTGGGAGTTTTTATACGATGTTCGGCATTGACCTCCACATCCGTTATCGTCACTACTTTTTGTTTCCCTTCGCCCAAAATATGGTAAGTAGGCGACTTTGTTTTTTCTACAATTTCCTCCACCAGAGTATTCCAAGAACCGCAGTTCCTGCACTGCCCGAGCCACTGCGAATACTGCGTTCCGCAATTCTGACAGAAATATGCTGTTTTTACTTTTGCCACAAATGATGTTTTAGGTGGTGCAATTTAAACAAAAAAGATTATTTTTGCATCATGTTTAGAATGTTCAGAAGTTTAGGAGAATATGTGCTCCTTTTAGGAAAGGTTCTGAGAAAACCACAGAAATCCAAGGTTTTTTCAAAGCTTTTCATGAGAGAAATCAACGATTTGGGAGTTGATTCTTTTGGTTTAGTATTATTCACTTCCCTATTCGTGGGGGCGGTGGTCGCTATACAGATGTATAACAACTTCAGTACGGCATCTATTCCCATTCCGCTGCCATATGTAGGACACGCTACCAAAGTGGTTCTCATCTTGGAATTTTCACCTACGATTATCAGTGTGATTTTAGCGGGGAAAGTAGGTTCTTACATCGCGTCTTCTATTGGAACAATGCGAGTAACGGAACAGATTGATGCACTGGACATTATGGGAGTAAACTCGGCTAACTTCCTTATCCTTCCGAAGATTTTGGCTTGTGTTATTTTTAATCCTCTGCTCATTGCTATCAGTATCGTAGTGGGAGTTTTCGGAGGATATCTGGCTGGTGTTTTCACTGGCTCATGGACAGAATCCAACTATATCACGGGGGTTCAGATGGATTTTCCTACTTTCTTTATTTGGTATGCTTTTATGAAAACGGCGGTTTTTGCGTTTCTGATTGCAACCATTCCAGCATATTTTGGCTATAATGTAAAAGGCGGATCGCTGGAAGTAGGACGAGCAAGTACCCAAGCGGTAGTTTGGACTATTGTAGCCATCATCATCGCTAACTTAATTTTAACTCAAATGTTCTTAGGCTAATGATAGAAGTAGTAGATTTAAAGAAAAGTTTTGGGGACACCGAAATCCTAAAAGGAATAACCACCACGCTGGAGTCAGGGAAAATCAATCTCATCATCGGGCAGAGTGGTTCTGGGAAAACGGTATTTTTGAAGTCATTATTAAATGTCTTTGAACCCACCAGTGGAAGCATCCTATTCGATGGGCGAAACATCGTAGAAATGACGCCAAAGCAGAAACAAGAACTGAGAGCAGAAATAGGAACGGTATTCCAAGGGAGTGCGCTGTTTGACTCTATGACCGTGGAAGAAAACATCATGTTCCCGCTGGATATGTTCACTAACCTTACCTATACCGAAAAGAAAAAACGCGTAAAAGAAGTGATAGATGATGTTCATCTAGAAAACGCAGACCATAAGTATCCATCCGAAATTTCTGGGGGGATGCAGAAAAGGGTAGCCATCGCAAGAGCCATCGTGAACAATCCTAAATACCTCTTCTGTGATGAGCCAAACTCAGGGCTAGATCCTTATACATCGAAGGTTATAGATGATTTAATCAAAGAAATTACCCGAAGATATAACACCACTACCATTATCAACACCCACGATATGAACTCAGTGATGACCATCGGTGAGAAAATCGTATATCTAAGAAAAGGTGTGAAAGAATGGGAAGGGAATAAAGATATCCTCATCAATGCGGAAAGTCAGTATTTAATAGATTTTGTTTATTCTTCCGAATTATTCAAAGAACTGAGACAATATTTATTAAATAACAATAAAAATGTTTAAATTCCGTTATAGTCCTATCAGATTAAATTCAAATATTATGAAAAAGATTTCAAGTATGGCTCTTTTAGGGCTTTCATTAATGGGATTTTCACAAGTGAAAATAGGCGTAAAAGCGAATGTTTTGCTTAATACTAGTTCTTCCAAATGGTCTGAAATAAAAAGATCTGTAATAGATTACACAGATTCTGGCAGCAAAAGTGCAGGGTTTAATGTAGGGCTTTCAGCTAGAGTAAACCTCCCTTCTACTCCACTGTTTATCATGCCTGAAATTTATTACACTTCTTTTAATAATTCATTCACTGAAAGAAGAACTAAAACAACTTTGAAAGCAAAAACCAACAGAATAGATGTTCCTGTATTAGTCGGAGTAAACCTTATTTCGGATAATTTAGGGGTTTTTGTAGGGCCTGTGGCTTCTTACAACCTTGCAAAAGAAAATACATGGAATAATTTCAAAGAAAATGCAGGGAACAAATTCACAGTTGGCTACCAGGTTGGTGCAGAGGCTAGATTGTCTAACTTCATCATCAATGCGAGATACGAAGGTAGTTTCTCCAAAGACCAAAGAGATTTTATCAACAACAACATTTCCGAAACTGTGAGATATGACAACCGTCCTAGCTTCGTAGTTCTGGGGGTTGGGTATGAATTTTAGATTTAAATTTTTATCATTAAACAAAAAAAGCTTGGGAAAATTCCCAAGCTTTTTTTATTTCTTTAAACATTAGAAGAACCATTATTGATGTTCTCCACTTTCTTTTCTAATTCTTTGTTTTGTTTCTGTAATTGGGCAAACTGCTTTCTTTTTTCCTCCTCTTTTATGGCTGAACCTTTACTAATATAGCCCACTATTCCACCGATGATAAGACCGATTCCTATTCCGCCCATCACTCCCATCATGTGGGACATCGTGATTTTTTCTAACAAAAAATCTGTGGAATAATAAAACATCGCTCCCGAAATAAGCAGCAAAATCCCTCCTACTATTGATAAACTTTTCATACTCTTTATTTA
>JABCOA020000074.1 GCA_013333875.2 Flavobacteriaceae bacterium
ATTTCCGCCAAAGATATAAACATCTTTTTAAATTAAATTGATTTTATAAAATTCAATTATTTTTGATTTGTTAGGTTAATCTAATTTTGTAAATTTGGAAAATAAAACAATTTGAATGGATTTAAGTTCGTTAAAAACAGGTCAAAAAGGCGTAGTTTTAGGGATTTCTCCGGAATGCAAGGGAGAAATCAGACAGCGGTTTCTGGATTTAGGATTCATCAAAGGTGCTGAAATTTATATCCAAAACATCAGCCCGCTGGGTGACCCTATCGCCTACAATATTCATAACACGCTGATTGCCTTACGAAAAGAAGACACTAAATACATTCTGATAGAGATTAAAAGTTAAACTGAAATGAAATCAACCTGCCAAGTCTGCGAACTCAATACAGCCAGCCAACTAAAAAAGCTGGGAGAAAACGCCGCGAATACACAGTTTACAATAGCCCTTGCTGGAAATCCCAACACAGGGAAAAGTACCATTTTCAATGCTTTGACTGGGCTGAAACAGCATACAGGAAACTGGCCTGGCAAAACGGTGACACACTCCGAAGGGTATTTTTCTTATCAGCAAAACACCTTCAAAATCGTAGACCTACCCGGCACTTATTCGCTGCTTTCCACTTCTGATGATGAGGAGGCTGCCAGAGATTTTATTTTATTTGGGAAACCTGACATCACCGTAGTGGTGGTGGATGCAGGGCGTATGCAGAGACACCTTAGCTTGTTGCTGCAAGTTATGGAAGTTTCGGATAATGTGATTCTTTGTCTTAATCTAATGGATGAGGCGAAAAAACATGGCACCGAAATTGACACCCGCACCCTGTCTCGCGACTTGGGAATTCCTGTAATAGGTACCAGCGCAAGGTCTAAAGATGGAATCCCTGAACTTCTATCTACAATCCATAAAATGGCAAAAGGAGAGATTACCACAAAGAAAAAATCTTTCATAAAGCCTACTGAAATAGTAAAAAACTCGGTGGAGAAAGTTGCTAAACACCTCTCGCAGCTTGATCCAGAGCTTGACAATACCGAATGGATAGCTGCCAGATTATTAGAGGGAAATAAAAATCTCGCAGAAGAATTAAAAAAAGGAATGATATCTACTCGTATCAATTCCGAAAATTTTGAACCGATACATAATTTAGTGGAAGAATGCAAAACCAACTTCCCTAAAAACTACCATGACGAACGGATAGAAAACCTCTATGCCGAGGCTGCTAAAATCATACAATCATCTGTATCTTCTACTGAATCACAGAGGCTGTTCCGTATAGAGCGAATGATAGACAATCTGGTCACGCACAGAATATGGGGATTTGGGATTATGTTTCTCTTATTAAGTTTGGTTTTATGGCTGACTATCATCGGGGCTAATTACCCATCGGAATTTCTCTCTTTCCTGCTTTTAGAGAAGATTTATCCTTTTCTAAAAACCGGTGCCAATGAGCTTAATTTTTCTTGGTGGCTGAGCGGATTACTGATAGATGGTATCTACCTTGCCACGGCTTGGGTTGTCTCCGTGATGCTCCCTCCTATGGCTATATTTTTCCCATTATTTACCCTTTTGGAAGATTTCGGTTATTTGCCGAGAGTGGCTTTTAATTTGGATAGAATTTTCAGAAAAACAGGCGCCCATGGGAAACAGGCGCTTACCATGAGTATGGGCTTCGGGTGCAATGCTGCGGGCGTGGTGGCTACTAGAATCATCAACAGCCCTAGGGAAAAACTTATCGCTATCATCACCAATAATTTTGCGCTATGTAACGGAAGATGGGGCACGCAGATTCTTATGGCTACCCTATTCATAGGGATATTAGTCCCTGAGCAGTGGTCAGGGCTTGTTTCTATGCTTGCTGTAGTAGGGATTGTGATTTTAGGAATTGCGTTTACTTTCTTCACTTCTTGGCTTTTATCGAGAACATTACTCAAAGGAGAGGCTTCGTTTTTCACATTGGAACTGCCGCCTTACAGACCTCCACAAATATGGCAAACGATATACACTTCTCTGATAGACAGAACGCTGATAGTCCTCTGGAGAGCCATAGTCTTCGCTGTTCCAGCAGGGGCTGCTATTTGGCTGATTTCCAATATCAACATCGGCGGCCACCCTATTGCTCTATGGATGATAGACGGGCTGGAGCCTTTCGGGCTGTTTTTAGGGCTGAATGGCGTTATTCTTTTGGCTTACATCTTGGCTATTCCTGCCAATGAAATCGTGATTCCTACGATATTAATGCTCACTTCTTTAACCTTAGGAAACGATGCTTTAGCAGGGGTTTTGTTTGAAACTTCGGATAACGAAATCGCCTCAATTTTGCAAATGGGAGGATGGACTACCCTCACGGCTATAAATCTCATGCTGTTTAGCCTACTGCACAACCCATGCAGTACCACTATCTACACCATTTATAAAGAAACTGGAAGTAAAAAATGGACAAGCATCGCTACTTTCCTTCCTGTTTTATATGGATTTATAGTATGTTTCATCGTTACGCAGATTTGGAATTTCTTTCATTAAACAAATGTTTTGATTTTTCATTTTCGTTATCTTTGTGGTAGATTTTTAATAAAATGAATCGACTGAAAATCATTATATTATTTTTTACCCTTTCTATTTCTGCTTCTCTAAAATCACAGGCGATAGATGCACCGCATTCTTTCGTAGTGGTAGGTTTTACTGCGAATATGGGAAATTTAGGAAAACTCACGACCTTCGGGGGATACAGCCCGACTGACAACTCGTACATTGCAAGGGTTTTGCCGACATTTACGATTAATAAATACATCTCGCTAACGCCTGGTTATGCCTTTTTTCAAGATTATGAATCCAAGAGCGAAAACGCAGAACACCAGATTATGGCTTATGCCACTTTCACCCTACCTATCAGTAATAAACTGTCAATCACTGACAGAAATATGTACTACTATCAGATAAAAAACTACGCAAGCAACACCTCCACTTATAGAAATAGATTAGGTCTAAACTACAAAATAAAAGTCAAAGACATTCCTGTAAGCCTCTACGCCCATGATGAAATCTACATAAATCTGGAAAACGGAAAGTTCCGAAACAGAGTTTATGTAGGGTCAAGCGTAAGTCTAAGCTGGCTCACTCCACAGCTGATGTATTATATGCAGTCCGAAAAAGGAAAAACCAACAAGCACTATTGGATGCTGTCCCTGCTGGTACCTTTAGAAAAATTCGGGTTCTTTTCTGGCAAAAAGAAATAATTTCCCATAAAATGAAGCATTATCAAAAAAAAATACATCAAAATATGGAAAGAAGGCACTTGGGTTGTCTGTCCTGAATGCCATAATGCTGCTATTATAACGCCTGATGGACACCTAGTCCACTGCTATCATTGTGGATATGAAAAGAAAAGTGAAGACCTGCTGTCTTTTACAGCTGTTATCAAGTTAAACTGTCCTAATTGCGGTATTCCCATTCATAACGAACAGCACGGAATGAAAAACAAAATGGATGAAGTTCTCATCAAATGTCAAAATTATTCCTTTCCCTTATCCATAAAACCTCACTATGAAGAAACCTACAACAAAATAAACCCAAATAAGGACGGGCTAAAATGTGATTATATTTTTGGGTTACCTTATTTTTTTCAAGAAAATGTGCGGGAAAATCTCTTCTGGGCAGAAAATACACTCCATATAAAGGTAATAGAGGATTATGTTTCTTCCGACCTCCGTGAGCGAGAAGGTATGTCATTGGTGGCTAAACTTCCCACTTTCATCAAAAGCAAAAAAAATCGTGATGCGATTTTAAAAATCATACAAAGATGGAAAAACCTAATCAATGAAAATCCATCCTCTTAAAAAATCAAAAAACTGCCCTGATAGAGAGCAGTTTTTATATTTTATTTAGTAAGCCTTAGCGAAAAGAACTCTGCGCTTGGAAGGTTTCCCCGAAATAAGGGACACTCCATCTTCCTCCACAGCATCCAGCGGGATACATCTGATAGTAGCTTTGGTTTCCTCCTTGATGCGTTCCTCTTCTTCCTCCGTTCCATCCCAGTGAGCCGCGATGAAACCGCCTTTTTCCTCCAAAACTTTTTTGAACTCCTCGTAAGTGTCCACTTTTGTGATGTTTTCATTTCGGAAGTTAAGCGCGCGCTGGTAGATGTCTTCTTGAATTTTCGTAAGAAGCTGGTGAATGTAGTTTTCCACTCCTGCTATCGGCTGAGTTTCTTTACTCAGCGTATCTCTCCTTGCGATTTCCACCATACCGTTTTCTAAATCCTTTGGGCCTATGGCTATTCTCACCGGCACGCCTTTCAACTCGTATTCTGCAAATTTCCAACCTGGTTTGTGCGTAGCACGATTGTCATATTTTACAGAAATTCCCAGCGCTTTCAGTTTTTCACTAATTCCGAAAGCCACCTCATCGATTTGGGCTAATTGCTCCTCACCTTTGAATATCGGCACGATGACAACTTGTATTGGTGCAAGTTTCGGCGGTAGAACCAATCCGAAATCATCTGAATGCGACATGATAAGCGCTCCCATCAATCGGGTAGATACTCCCCATGATGATGCCCAAGCGTATTCTATCTTGCCTTCGCTGTTTGTGAATTTTACATCAAATGCTTTAGCGAAGTTTTGTCCTAAAAAGTGCGAAGTCCCAGCCTGAAGCGCCTTTCCGTCCTGCATCATCGCTTCTATACAATAGGTCTCGTCTGCTCCTGCGAATCTTTCACTAGGAGATTTCAGCCCGCGAACCACCGGCACTGCCATCATTTTTTCAGAGAAATCAGCATAAACTTCCATCATCTGTTTTGCTTCTGCTTCTGCTTCTTCCTTGGTAGCATGAGCTGTATGCCCTTCCTGCCAAAGGAACTCCGAAGTACGAAGGAACGGACGCGTTCTCATCTCCCATCGAACCACATTCGCCCATTGGTTTATAAGTATCGGAAGGTCTCTATAAGACTGAATCCAGTTTTTATAAGTATTCCAAATAATAGCCTCCGAAGTAGGACGAACGATAAGCTCTTCCTCCAACTTTGCTTCTGGATCTACGATAAGTTTTGATGGATTTTCTGGATCTGTTTTCAAACGATAGTGCGTAACTACGGCACATTCTTTAGCAAATCCCTCTGCGTTTTTTTCTTCTGCTTCGAACAAACTTTTCGGAACGAAAATTGGGAAATAAGCGTTTTGGTGTCCTGTTTCCTTGAACCTTCTGTCCAGCTCATCTCTCATCTTTTCCCAAATAGCGTATCCATACGGCTTGATAACCATACAGCCACGAACACCAGAGTTCTCCGCTAGGTCTGCTCCTACAATGAGTTCGTTATACCATTTACTATAATCTTCTGCTCTTGAAGTTAATTTTGCCATAAATATTAAAATATTTTTTTTTTTACTGATAAAAATCATTATTCTGAATTATGCCACTAAGAATTTTGGTATAATTTTGGTAATAATTTTGCAAATATAACAATTAACATTAAACCATTTGATATGAAAAATAATACATTTTCTGATACAATAATCCCTTTTGTTTCCAAAACAGCCTTGGCTTTGGCGAGTGGATTATTTTTGGTTTCTTGTGGTATCCAGTCTGGATACACAGAGACAGATGGTATCTATTACGACCCTGCAACGGACAAAATAGAAAGAAAAATAGCATGGCAGGAGCCTGACTACTATGATATGGAAGAAAGAGCTGGTTTTGAGGATAATAATCAAACAGGAATTATCGGACAAGCTCAGAAAAACCAGCAGCTACAAAACCAAAAATACAGCAACAAAAACTGGGGCGGAGACAGCCAAAGAATCTCTTCCAGCTCCGACTGGGGAACTTATACAGGAACGCAAAATAATTTCTATTATGACAATTATTCTTCTTGGGGTTATCCTTATTATGGCAGTTTTTATTCGCCGTATTATTTTGGGTATTATAATTCATACTTCGGTTATCCTCGCTCCTCAGGATGGGGATTAGGTTTCTCGTGGGGAATGAGCCCATGGAGCTACAACTACAATTATTATTACAATCCTTATTGGAATTATAACTACTGGGGATACAGCCCTTACTATTATAATAATTACTACTATAACCCTTATTACTACAATCCGTATTATCGTGGTTATTATGATGATTATTATTACAGCCCTCGTTATTACAGAACGCCTGCGAGAACTTATAAAAGAAGCAGCGACCCAGATGAAATCTACAGAGGAAATGATAACTCCTATCGTGGCAGAACCTACACACCTAACAATGGTGGATTTAATAGAAACAACAACCAGATGAACAGACAAAATAATGGTTTTGACAGATCATCTGACTGGGGAAATCACAACTCCGATATAGAGCGATACCAACGACAAAACAACACTTGGAGAGATAATAATTCTTCATCGAACAATGGAGGAAATAACAACTCTAATAGTGGTAATGGTGGTTTTGGAAGAAGATCTAACTGGTAAAACTTTAAAATTATTGTAAAAATGACAAAGAAAATTTCAATATTAGCAGGTATTTCAGCGAGTGCTTTATTCTTTGCACAAGATGTTTCCATCATCAGAAATACCACTACAATTTATGACAATATATCTTCCCTAGGAACAGCAAGATATAACGCAATGGCAGGTTCTATGGGAGCATTGGGAGGAGATGCCTCTGTGCTAAATACCAACCCTGCTGGTCTGGGAGTATTCATCACAGATGATGTAAGTGCTTCTCTGGTTATCAATTCTAATAAATCTACAGCTAGTCTGGCAGGAAAATCTACAAGCCAAAACATAAGCAAGGCTAATTTAGGGAACGCCAGTGGAGTTTTATCTTTTCAGTCAAATGAACAGAATGCATGGAAGTTTGTAAATGTAGGAATTAACTATGTTACTCAAAATGTAAGTGATAAATTACAATCTCCAGGAAATGCAAATATAACATCAGCTGTACATCAAGATGATGATAAAAATAAACGCATTACAGATTACAACATATTCGAAGGGCATTTGTATGAGACCATAGGGCATCGTTCTAAGCTAAATCTAGGTATTGGTGGAAACTATGACAACAAAATCTACATAGGAGCAGCAGTGAATTTCTCTTCTGTGAATATAGAGCAGTATAATGAAGTTAAAGTTTCCTCATTAAATACAGGAAAAGCAAAATATTTCTCGAGACAAAACACTCCTTACATAGAGGATGCTGATGGGTTTTCGCTATCTCTTGGGGTAATAGGGAAACTGAGCAATGCTGTTAGACTAGGGGCTTCCATAGAATCTCCTACTTGGTACAGCATAGACAGAGAGTACAATTTTTATTCAAAAAATGGCTTAATTCTCTCTCAGAACAGCTACACAGAAAGCCGCACTTTCAGAACTCCGACTAAATTAACACTAAGTGGGGCTTTTATCCCTAATAAACATTTTGCTTTTAATGTGGATTACAGAGTGGATTTAGGCAAGCCTAATTTCGGTGGTGGTGCAGCGGATGTTCAGCTGAATAATTTCTATGAGTCTGCTTACAAGGCTCAACATGAAGTAAGAATAGGAGGAGAATACAGAATAAAATCTTTCCGTGTAAGAGGTGGATATGCCTTTACAACCAGCCCATTCAAAGACCATACAGAAAAAATGCTTGACAATAATGCGAATGTAGTAAGTGGAAAACTATCCAACTACATCGTAGGAAAAACGCAGGTGATTTCAGGAGGGATAGGATATGATTTCAAACTATTCTACATAGATGCTTCTTATCAGTACAGAACCCATGAACACAACAACCCGTTCTTTGCGGGAACTTATGTAAATAGAGACAGCAACACCAGCATAGGAAACTACAGCATAAGTGATACCAGCATCGTTTCTAATGCAAAGAACCAAAAAGGACATCTTATCCTTACATTAGGATGGAAATTTTAGACTTAAATATTTACCAACCAAAAGGATTGCGAATTGCAGTCCTTTTTTTATTGATTCTAAATTAGTAACTTTGTGTTCAAATTTTTTATTTTATGAATCAATTACAAGAAAAAACCATCGGCGAATATGTAGCGGAAAATTTCCGCACAGCGGCTGTTTTCAAAAAATACGGCATAAACTTCTGCTGTAAAGGCGGTAGAACAATAGAGGAAACCTGCAAAATGAAGGACTTAGACCCTGCTCCCATCTACGAAGACCTGAAAAACACTCCACAGGGAACAGCAGAGGAAAATGATTTTAATAGTTGGTCACTTACTGATTTAGTTAATTATATCAAGGAAGTTCACCACGAGTATATTCAGGAGAAATCTATCTATATGCTTCAGTTTTTGGATAAACTATGCCGAGTTCATGGCGAGAGACATCCAGAATTATTCAAAATCAATGAACTATTCACCCTTTCTTCTCAAAATCTCATCGTACACCTGAGAGATGCCGAGGAAAAACTCTTCCCATACATCAGAGAAAAAGAGCAGAACTCTGAGATTGCATTCGGTGGAGATTTACAGGCTTACATAGAAAAACTACAGACAGTCTATCAAACAGAAAAGGAAAGATTTGAGGAGATTGCGAGAGTTTCGGATGATTTCACGCCTCCCGAAGGTGCCTGCACCACATACAGAGTTACATTCCAGATGCTCAATGAGTTTGATGAATATCTACAGGTCTACATCCACCTTGAAAACAATATCCTTTTTCCAAAACTTCTTAAATTATAATAAAAAACGCCTCTTAAAGGGCGTTTTTATATCTTTATTTTTTTTAAATTTGCTCTTGCTTATCCTAATTTATTAGGGATATGAAGAAAATAAGATTTTAAAAAGGAAATAAAAATAAAACAATATGACAAAGAAGAAAATAAATACTTTCATAGGTTCCATTGGAGCTCTTATTGGAATTGCTGTGTTTATTGCTTATATTCCACAGATTATTGCAAATTTACAGGGAAATAAAGGACAGCCGTGGCAGCCTTTATTTGCTTCCATTTCTTGTTTGATTTGGGTTATTTATGGCTGGACAAAGGAGCCGAAAAAAGATTATATCTTAATTATACCAAATGCTACAGGGGTTATCTTAGGTTTTTTAACATTCTTGACTTCTTTTTAAAAGTTATCTGACGGGTTTTTCCTATTTTTGCGGAATTATTTGCCGAAAAATGGACAAATTTGAAAATCATCTAAACAATGAGTGATACACTAAAAGGGTATTTATTTGCCCTCGTTTCGGCGCTTACTTACGGAATGATTCCGCTTTTTATGATTCCACTGAAAAAACTGGATTTTTTCTCTGTGGATACCGCTTTATTTTACCGGTTCTTGATTGCAGCAATTCTGATTTTGGGATATTTGGTTTTCTACCAAAAAGAAAGCGTAAAAATCAATTTAAAAGAAGGCTTTGTTTTAAGTGTTTTAGGGCTTTTCTAC
>JABCOA020000075.1 GCA_013333875.2 Flavobacteriaceae bacterium
CCTAAAATTTGAATAAAAAGAGAGCCATAAACGAAAGTTTATGGTTTTTTAATTTAAAATTTAGTAAAAATCCAAAAAAAATTGTAATTTTGCGTATTAAGGTTAGAACAAACTTCTGGAGATGTCAGTAGATTTAGATAAAAATTTTTCTGTATTAAGAGATAAAATTCTAAAAATCAATAAGGATTATAAAGAATTATCAAAAGAATATGAGGATTTGCAGAAAAAATATGATTTGCTGAAAGGGAAATATGAAGAGGAGCAGAGAGAAAATCAGGAGTTGAAGGAGGAACAAAAAAAGATAAAATTGATTTCAGCAATTTCTGGTAATCCAGACCATAATAGATTGATGAAAAATCACATCAATAAACTGATTAAGGAAATTGATGCATGTATAGCTTATCTTAGAAATACAGGAATGTAATGGCTCAGCAGGAAATAAGAATAAACATAGCAGGGAGGTATTATGCGATGTATATCACCCCAGAGCAGGAAGAAGTGGTGCGTAGAATAGGGAAAAATATAGAGATGACGATAAAGGAGATGGAGAATAACTATGCTACCAAAGACAAACAGGATGCTCTCGCGATGACTGCCCTTAGGCTTATGATAAATGCAGAGTTTAATTTACAGAAAAAAGATAGAGAGCTGAAAGAAGCTGATGAAAAGCTGAAAGAAGTAATAAATTTTTTGAAGGAGCTGGAAGAGGATAACAAAGAATAATAAATGAAGCCTGCAATAATTCTAACTTTATTTAGGTAAACTCAACGCTAAACAATTACCGAGTAAAGGTCTGCTCAATGGCGCGCCGTCATCTTGTCGGATTACAGAGAGTAGAAATAAGCTCAAATCATGTTGATAGGGAGTTTACTCTAACATCACAAATGGATTATTGTGGGTTTTTTTGTAAAAATATTGGAAAGAAAAATAATAAATAGTTAATAGATAATGGAGATAATTTATATCATAATAGGTCTTGTAGTGGGAGCTTTGGGAGGTATTCTTTATTCAAGGAAAGCCACAAATTCCAAAGCTAATTTCATTATAAAAGATGCTAAACAAAACGCAGAGAATATTATTCAGAATGCCAATGTACAGGCGGAATCTATAAAGAAAGAGAGAATAGTTCAAGCAAAAGAAAAGTTTTTAGAACTAAAAACAGAGCATGATGCCAATATCCAAGCTCGTGAGAAAAAAATGCAGGAAGTAGAGAAAAGAGCGAAGGATAAAGAAAGCAAACTAAATGATGAACTCAGCAAAGTTTCAAGACTTGAGAAGGATTTAGAAAAGCAACAGACTGAATATCAAAGAAAAACAGAAATCGTTGATAAAAAACAAGCCGAGCTTAATGAAGCCATTTCTCAAAAAGTAGAAATGCTGGAAAAAATTTCTAACTATTCTGCCGATGAGGCCAAAAAAGAATTGGTGGAGTCTCTAAGAGCAGAAGCGAAAACCAGAGCCCAAGCCTATGTGCAGAACATAATGGAAGAGGCTCAGATGAATGCGAAAAATGAAGCAAGAAAAATCGTTATTCAGACCATTCAGAGAATCGGGACAGAGCAGGCGATTGAGAATTCAGTTTCAGTATTTAATATAGAATCAGATGAGGTTAAAGGAAGAATTATCGGTAGAGAAGGGCGAAATATCCGTGCTTTGGAATCGGCTACAGGCGTGGAAATTATAGTGGATGATACGCCAGAAGCTATTTTGCTTTCGTGTTTTGACCCTGTAAGAAGGGAGATTGCACGCCTTTCGCTTCATAGACTAGTTACCGATGGAAGAATTCACCCTGCAAGGATAGAAGAAGTCGTAGAAAAAACCCGCAAACAGATAGAAGAAGAAATCATAGAAGTAGGAAAGAGAACGATAATAGATTTGGGTATTCATGGGCTTCATCCAGAACTTGTAAAAATAGTGGGTAGAATGAAATATCGTTCTTCCTATGGACAAAACCTGCTACAGCACTCCAGAGAGGTGGCAAATATAGCTGCTACTATGGCTGCAGAATTGGGATTAAATGTAAAATTAGCTAAAAGAGCAGGATTATTGCACGATATAGGAAAAGTTCCAGAAGAAGAATCTGAGCTGCCACACGCGCTTTTAGGAATGCAGTGGGCAGAGAAATTTGGAGAAAATCCAGAGGTAGTCAATGCTATTGGTGCGCACCACGATGAGATAGAAATGACCTCTCTATTATCTCCAATTATTCAGGTAGCCGATGCAATATCAGGAGCGAGACCTGGAGCGAGAAGACAAGTTCTAGAATCATATATCCAAAGGTTGAAAGATTTAGAAGCGGCAGCATTAAGCTTTGATGGTGTTTCTAATGCGTTTGCGATACAGGCAGGTAGGGAACTGAGAGTAATGGTAGAGAGCAGCAAAGTGAATGATGAAAGAGCTCATCAGCTTTCGTATGATATTTCAGAGAAAATACAAAACGAGCTGACTTACCCAGGACAAGTAAAAGTGACGGTAATCCGTGAAACTAGAGCAGTAAATATTGCAAGATAATTTTGAAGCCTTCCTTTTTGGGAGGCTTTTTTGTAATTTTATGAGAGATAAATTTTTGATGAAGATAGAGTTTGTAAATGAATTTAACTCTCTAATAAATAATACATTATACCAAATATATATTTTCTCTCTGACAAATCAATAATTATTTAATTTATTATTGTATATTTGCTAACAATTTTAAGTAAGGCTATTTATTTTTTGTAATTTTTGTGCTATAAAATTTATAAATCCTTATTTATATGAGTGGGGTAGAAGTTCTATCCTTTAGGAATTTTACAATAAACTAAAAAAATCACAATTATGCCAAATACTATAATCATAGGTTCAGGATCTTATATTCCAGAGAGAGTAATTGATGGAAATTATTTTTTAGATGCTGTTTTCTATGATGAAAATGGAAAAATTATAGACAAACCTAATGAGGAAATTGTCAAAAAATTTGTAGAAATCACTGAAATTGAACGCCGTAGGTATGTGAATGATGATGAAAACAATTCTGATATTGCGACAAAAGCCTCTGAAGTAGCTATCCAAGATGCAGGAATAGACCGAGAAACCCTAGATTACATTATCTGTGCGAGTAATTTTGGAGAAATCAATGTAGATGGGATAAGTAGTTTTATGCCTTCTATGTCTGCAAGAATAAAGCATAAACTTGGCATAAAGAACAGAAAATGTGTAAATTATGATATGATTTTTGGCTGCCCTGGCTGGGTAGAATCTATGATTTTGGCGGATTCTCTCATAAAGGCAGGAAAAGCCAAAACTATTCTAGTGGTAGGTTCTGAAACACCGAGCCGAGCATTAGACCCATATGACAGAAATAGAATGATTTTTGCGGATGGCGCAGGTGCTGTGGTTGTAAAAGCAACAGATGATGAAACTGTGGGAATGATTTCTTCGGCGACTATTTGTGATAATCAGGAAGAAATTACTTATTTGGATATGGATTGTTCTCTTAACAGAGACCATGATCCTAAGAAGAAATACATCAGAATGGCAGGAAGAAAAATTTATGAATATGTTTTGACTAATGTTCCTCCTGCGATTAAAGAAACTATCGATGCTGCGGGAATTGGTATAGATGATGTAGAAAAAATTCTAATCCATCAGGCTAATGCTAAAATGGACTATGCAATTATCCCAAGACTCTATAAACTCTATGGCAAAAATGAATATGACCATAACATCACTCCTATGATTATCCAAGAAATGGGAAATACTTCTGTGGCGAGTATTCCTACGATGTATGACCTCATTACGAAAGGTAAAATGGAGGGACACAGCATGAAAAAAGGAGACTATATAGTGATGTGTTCTGTGGGGGCAGGGATGAATATCAATGCATTCGTTTATAAAATGCCTTAACAATTAAATACTTTTTTCATACAAAAACTATAAAAACCACATCAGCATAAATCTATGCTGGTGTGTTCTTTTAAAGAATATTTATAATTTTTTTCAACTTATGCGAAAACAATTTTTACTTCTCTTCGGAATTTTTGTAGTCTTAGAAGTATATGTTTATCAGGGAGTTAAGAGTTTGACTCAGAATCCTTTTATCAGAGGAGGATATGTGGCGGTTAATGCGTTGATTTATGCAACTATTTTCTATTTTGCTGTTATCAGACCAGACTCTTCCAAAGTTCCTTTTATGATGAACATAATAATGATATTCATCGTCCCAAAATTGGTCATGGTTCTTTTTCTTTTGATGGATGATATTCTTCGGTTTGGGAAGTATTTGGCTCAGACTTTTTCTGCCAAGGGAAACCACTATCCAGAAAGGTGAAAATTCCTTGGATTGATGGCTTTGGGTGGTACTGTACTGCTTTCTCTTGCTGTGGTGGATGGCATTATTTTTGGGAAATATCGCCATATTTTGAGAAAAGTAAAATTAAAATTTAAAAACCTACCTAAAAGTTTCAAAGGCTATAAAATTGTCCAAATTTCCGATGTTCATAGTGGGAGTTTTTCGGACCCTTCTAAGCTACAGCATGCTATAGATTTAATCAATGAACAAAAACCTGATTTAGTGTTATTTACAGGAGATATGGTGAATAATTATGCTGATGAGTTTAAGCCTTTTATCTCTTTATTTTCTCAAATTAAAGCTAAAGATGGGAAGTTTTCCGTTTTGGGAAATCATGACTATGGATTTTATGGGCAATGGAATACGAGCGAAGAACAAAAACAAAATGTCCCAAAACTAATTGATTATCAAAAACAAGCAGGTTTTGAAATGCTCCGAAATGAACATAGAGTTTTCGAAAGAAATGGCGAAAAAATCTATCTTTTAGGGGTGGAAAACTGGGGAGAGCCGCCTTTTCCTCAGTTTGGCGACTTGGATAAAGCTGTGAAAGGCATTCCTACAGATGCAGTGAAAGTACTGATGTCACACGACCCTACGCATTTTGATGCAGTGGTAAAGACTCATCCCTCTGATATTCAGCTGACTCTGTCTGGGCATACGCACGGAATGCAGTTTGGTCTTGATTTGAAAAATGTGAAATGGTCGCCAGTGCAGTATCGCTATAAAAAATGGATAGATTTATACGAAAGTATGGGAAAATATCTCTATGTGAATAGAGGTTTTGGAGTTATTGGTTTTCATGGAAGAGTTGGGATTTACCCAGAGATTACTTTGATAGAGCTGGATTAAATTTTTTATAAAAGAAAAAACCTCCAAATTTTGGAGGTTTTTTTGTGTTTTTTAGTAACCTAATAATTTTAGGACATCTTCGGGTCTTTGTTCTTCGCTAAATACCTCGTATTCAAGTTCTCCATCTTCATTTCTGCTGATGAGAATATGTTTCGGCTGTGGAATCAAACAATGGTGAACACCTCCGAAACCACTGATGGTTTCTTGGTAAGCTCCTGTATTGAAGAATCCGATATAAAGAGGTTTAGTATCGCTAAACACAGGTAGATAGATGGCATTGGTATGCTGTTCAGAATTATAGTAATCATCTGAATCACAGGTTAATCCACCCAAAAAAACCCTTTCATATGAATCTTCCCAGCGGTTTAGCGGAAGCATGATGAAATGGCGGGAGATAGCCCAAGTATCAGGCAGTGTAGTCATGAAACTACTATCTATCATATCCCATTTTTCTCTGTCGTTTTGGCGTTTTTGGCTGATGATTTTGTAGAGATTAGCACCGCTTTCACCAACTGTAAAAGACCCAAACTCAGTATAAATATTAGGTTCTTCCACGCCTTCTTCTTCGCAGAATTTCTTGATTTGCGATACAATTTCGTTAATCATATACTCATAATCATAATCAAAATTAAGAGAAGTTTTTATAGGCAGCCCTCCACCTATGTTTAGGGAATCTACCTCTGGTGCGATTTTCTTCAAACGAGCATAAACACGCAGACATTTGAATAATTCGTTCCAGTAATATGCGGTGTCTTTTATTCCTGTATTGATGAAGAAATGGAGCATTTTCAGCCTTGCATTCGGGTGCTCTGCGATTTTTTGGCTGTAATAAGGGATAATGTCCTTGTATCCAATTCCCAGTCTTGATGTATAAAATTCAAATTTCGGTTCTTCCTCTGATGCGATACGGATACCGATATCAAAGGTTCTGTCGATGCTTTCTGTCAGTTTGTCCAGCTCACGATAATTGTCAATTATCGGCATTACATTCTCAAAGCCATCATTGATAAGGTTTGAAATTTTTTCAAGATAATCATCTGTTTTAAAACCGTTACAGATAACCTCTATATCTCGGCTTACTTTCCCTTTTTCAAAGAGTTTTTTCACGATATCGATGTCAAATGCAGAGGAAGTCTCCACGCTGATATCATTTTTCAGAGCTTCTTCTAAAACGAAAGAAAAATGGCTGGATTTCGTGCAGTAGCAGTATCTGTAGCCGTTTTTGTAGTCGTTTTTATCGATGGCTTCTGCGAACCATTTTTTGGCTCTTTGTATGTTTTGTGAAATTTTTGGAAGGTAACTTACTTTCAGCGGCGTCCCGAACTGCTCCACCACATTCATCAGATTGATTCCGTGAAAGTGCAGGCTTTCGCTGTCGTAGTTGAACTCTTCCTGTGGGAAATATAAGGTCTGGTCTATTAGCTCAGAATATTTTATTTTCATTTTTTGCAGGTATAAATTTTGAGTTAAAAATGATATGCAAAAATGCAAAAAAAATGCGAACAATAAAATTTTATTTTATAAACACTTATACACAATTATAAAAGATTTAGGTTTTAAATAAAATTCATAATTTTACGCCCATGATTACAAAAGAAACCATAGACAAGATTTTTTCTGCCATTCGTGTGGAGGAAATCGTCGGTGAATATGTCCAGCTGAAAAGGGCAGGCTCTAACTATAAAGGTCTCAGCCCTTTTGTAGATGAGAAAACGCCGAGTTTTATAGTTTCTCCGAGTAAACAGATTTGGAAAGATTTTTCTTCTGGAAAAGGCGGAACGGCGATTTCTTTTCTGATGGAAATCGAAGGGTTTTCCTATCCAGAAGCGCTTCGCTACGCTGCTAAAAAGTACGGAATAGAAATAGAAGAGCTGAAAAAAGACCTCACCGAAGAAGAAAAAAAAGCGCAGACCGACAAGGATTTGTTATACAAAATCCACGAAGTAGCGAATGATTTTTTTCAGAGCCAACTTTATGAAACCGAAGAAGGGCGAAATATAGGGCTTTCTTATTTCAAAGAGCGCGAACTGAAACCAGAAACCATCAAGAAATTTCAGCTCGGATATTCTCCAGAGCTCAAAAATGCCTTTACACAACATGCCATAGGAAAGGGTTATTCCAAAGAAATTTTAGAGAAATCTGGACTTTCCATCTTTTCGGAAAAATCTACGGAGGGAATAGACCGTTTCCGTGAAAGGGTGATTTTCCCTATCCATGGGTTTTCAGGGCGTGTGCTGGGATTTGGCGGCAGGATTTTAAAATCAAATACAAAAACCGCAAAATACCTAAACTCTCCTGAAACGGAGATTTATCATAAATCCAATGTGCTGTATGGCTTGTTCCATTCTAAACAAGCGGTTTCGCGCGAAAATATGTGTCTCTTGGTGGAGGGCTACATGGATGTGGTCGCCCTGCATCAGTCGGGAATAGAAAATGTGGTGGCGAGCTCTGGAACTTCCCTGACCACGGAGCAGATAAAGCTGATAAAAAGGCTGACCGAGAATGTTACCATTCTTTTCGATGGCGATGCAGCGGGAATAAAGGCGAGTTTCCGAAGTATAGACATGCTCCTTGCGGAAAGTATGAATATCCGTATTTTGCTATTTCCAGAGGGACACGACCCAGACAGCTTTGCGAGGGAAAATTCGATGGAGTTTGTTAAAAATTTCATTAAAGAAAATTCAAAAGATTTCATCGATTTTAAAGCCGAAATTCTCCTTAAAGAAGCTGAAAATGACCCAATAAAAAATGCCGAAGCCATCAGAGATATTGTGAAATCTGTGGCGCATGTGGATAATGGGCTGAAACAGGAAATTTACCTCAAACAGATCGCGACTCAGTTTGGGCTCACGGAAAGAAATCTTTTTGATGAACTTCAGGTTCAAAAACAGATTTTGAAAGGACAGCCACAGCCAAAACCAAAACTGGAAATTGTCCCAAAAACGGAGGAAAAGCCTTTTGCTGATTCTGATAAAACGGCAGGACTATTGGTTTTGGAAGAAAAATTAGTGGAGCTGATGCTGAAGTATGGCGATAGGATTTTGACCCGAAGAGACTCTGAAAATAATTCCTATCAAACCACTGTGATAGAGGAAATTATCCATCATTTTCAGGAAGATGACTGCGAAATCCTTACGGAAACCAATAGAAAAATCATAGATGAAGTTCGGCAGGGCTTGGAACAGAACGAAATCCGCTCAGGGAATTTCTTTTTTGGGCTGATGGACGAAGATATTTCAGGGAAAATAGCCGATGCTTTGGTGGAAAACTACGAAACCAGCGATTGGAAGAAGTTTAATATTTATTTCCGAACCGAGGATGAAGTGCTGGATAAAGTCGTGAGGGATGTTATCCTTCGCCATAAGAGAGAATATGTGCTGAAACTGATAGAAGATCTGAAAAAAAGTCTGGATGAAACGGAGGAAAAAGCAGAAATTTATGAACAAATCGTCAGACTAAACCAGCTGAAAAGTAAAATAGACCAAAAACTTTTTCGGATTTTGTGACAGATTGGTTACCTTTGGGAATTGGAATAATTTTTGAGAAAAAGGAGATAAAACCATGTTTATAGTATCATTAAACTACAAAAAGGAAATCAGTGAAGTAGAAAAATATTTAAAAGAACATGTGGATTTTCTAGATAAATACTATTTGCTCGGAAAATTCATCTGTTCTGGAAGAAAAAATCCAAGAACGGGAGGGATTATTCTTGTAAATGAAAAAGATAAAGAAATGGTAATTGATATAATAAAAGAAGACCCATTTTATAAAAATAAAATTGCAGAATATGAAATTATAGAATTTATTCCGACCAAATTTGATGAAAAATTTGCTTATTTTGTAAATAATTAACCTTAAAAAGATTTATATATGGACATAAAGAAAGAATTTAGAGATTTTTCTGTAAAACATTTAGGAAATAATGGGCTGGTAACGGACCAATATATGGGAATGTTCAATCCTACCAACCTTACACCATACATTACTGAAGAAAGAAGGCTGAATGTAGCGCAGATGGATGTTTTCTCAAGACTGATGATGGATAGAATCATCTTTTTGGGAACAGGAATTGATGATCAAGTGGCGAATATCGTGACAGCACAGCTATTGTTTTTGGAAAGTGCTGACCCGAGCAAGGATATTCAGATTTATATCAATTCGCCTGGTGGAAGTGTTTATGCTGGATTGGGAATTTATGACACGATGCAGATTATCAAACCTGATGTAGCTACGATTTGTACAGGTATGGCGGCTTCTATGGGAGCGGTGCTTTTGGTTGCAGGTGAAAAAGGAAAGCGTTCTGCATTGAAACATTCCAGAGTGATGATTCACCAGCCGAGCGGTGGTGCACAGGGAGTTGCGAGCGATATGGAAATCAATTTGAGAGAAATGCTTAAATTGAAAAAAGAACTTTATGATATTATTTCCGAGCATTCTGGGCAGTCTTACGAATGGGTGGAAAAAGCATCAGACAGAGACTACTGGATGACTTCCGCTGAAGCGAAAGAAATGGGAATGGTAGATGAAGTTTTGGAGAAAAAGAAATAAATAAAAGCTGTAAAATTAAAAGGTCAGAACGGAAAATTCTGACCTTTTTTTGATTTAATCTAAATTCTGTTCTTTTAATAGTCTTTTGTGGATGATTTGAGCCATTGCAACACTCATTTCGTAGAGTAACAATAGCGGAATAGCCGCGATAAACATACTGACTACATCGGCAGGCGTGATGATAGCCGCGATAATCATAATGATGACAATGGCGTGTCTTCGGTAAGTTTTCATCAGCTGAGGAGTAAGAATTCCCAGTGAAGTCAAAACATAAACAATCATTGGAAATAGGAAGATAATCGCCATCCCAAAAACCACTTGCAGGAATATAGAAAGATAGTCAGACAGGTCATAGCTCAGCTTGATTTCATCCGAAATTCTAAAGAAATACCCAAAATTTATAGCAAATGGCAAAATGATGAAATACCCGCACAGCGCTCCAAAGAAAAACAAAATCCAAGTTCCATGGATGATGATAAGGGAATATTTTCTCTCGTTAGGCAACAGAGCAGGGCTGATAAATCTCCACAGCTCCCAAATAATATAAGGAAACGCCAAAAGAATCCCTCCAAAAATAGAAATAGACATCATTACATTAAACTGCTCGTACAGTTTTCGCACCTGTATAGGAAATGTCTCAGGAAGCGAAATGCTTTCTTCGCCCAAATATTCTTGGGTAAAATAATTGATGTATCTAAAAGTAGGAAAATCAGGTTTGGTAGGGTAGAAGAGGATGTTATCCACTACCCAATTGGTATTGATTCCAATGAAAACTGCAGCGATGATTATGGCTATTACAGACCTTATAAGGTGTCCGCGCAGTTCTCCCAAATGGTCTAGAAAAGACATTTCTTTTTGGTCGCTCATTCTTTTTTTAATTTATGCCCTCATCCAAAAGGCGGTGTAGGTCTATAATTCCGAAGTATTGTCCGTTGTCTGTCACGACCAGCTGTCCGATGTTGTTCTGTTTCAGTATCTGCATGGCTTCCTTTGCGAGGGCACTTTTCTCTATGGTTTTAGGGTTTTTGCTCATGATGTCTCTTGCAAAAATCCCTGAAATAGAGTCTCTTTCGGAGAGCATTCTTCGCAGGTCGCCATCGGTGATTACACCCTTTATTTCTTCGTTTTCGGTGATTACAGTGATGCCGTGTTTAGAACTGCTGATGGAGATGATGACTTCTTTTATAGTTGCATTGATGTCCACTTTTGGTTTGTTTTGAGAAAGAAACTGCTCTACTTTTGCGGTTTGTTTGCCCAAAGCTCCGCCAGGGTGGAATTTAGCGAAATCTTCTTTTTTGAATTGGTTAAGTTCCATCAGACATACTGCCAGAGCATCGCCCAGAGCCAGTTGCACCGTGGTGGAAGTGGTAGGAGCCAGCTGATTAGGGCAGGCTTCCTTGGAAACATTCGTGTTTAAGGTAATTTCCGAAAACTCGGCGAGTTTGCTTTTCATGTTTCCTGTCATCCCAATGAGTGCCGAAGAATATTTCTTTAAAAACGGCAGAAGATTTACAATTTCGGGCGAATTACCTGAATTGGAAATGCACAGCACCACATCATCTTTCTGAATAACTCCTAAATCTCCATGAATAGCCTCGGCAGCGTGTAGGAATTGTGACGGCGTCCCTGTGGAATTCAGTGTTGCTACTATTTTATTCCCAATGTGGGCGCTCTTCCCGATGCCTACTACAATCAGTTTTCCTTTGGCTTTATGAATGGTATTTACAGCCTTGTTGAAATTCTCATCTAAGCGGTTTTTAAGGGCTTTCAGCTCTTCTATTTCCGCAGAGATGGTATTTTTTGCTATTTGGATTAAATCTATTGAGTTCAATTTGGTAAAATTTTATTACTTTTACATTTCCGTTCAAAAATAATAATTTTTTTCTAAAAATAATCATGGGAATAAAATATGATATAATAACTATGAGATATTTAATTGTTTTCTTGTCATTCGTGTTTCTCCATTTAAATGCACAGCCCTTGCCTACAATAATTATTGTTGATAGTATTTCTGTTTCAAAGAAACCTCTTTCTGTGAAACAGATAAAGACAAATAATATGGAAACTATTTATTTTTTGTCTTCATCTATGAAAAAAACGATACCTATGGCAATAACAAATAAGAGCAGAAATGTTTTTATTTATAAAAAAGATACTATGGATATTTACATAAATTTAGAAGAAAGAAAACAAATTTTTATTCAAAATCTACATTTTCAGAAAGGAAAATTTTCAATAAACTTTAAAAATTGTAGATTTGATAGTGATTATCAGATAAAAAGTTTCCCGAGTGATTGTTTAATTTATAGAAAAGATGAAGAATAAGAACTTTATTAGCAAATATTTATCCAATGAAAAAATAGGTGTAATAGGCATAAAATTTTTATCAATTATTTTCTTATGCAGTTATAGTTATGTAAATGCCCAACCTCTTTGGGAAGGTTTAAGTGTGGATAAATTCTATAGGGAAAATAAAGAAATCTATCTACAAAAAATTGAAAATGGTATAAAATACTTTTCTGATAAAAAGGAAAGAGAAAATCATGGACTATCACAAGGGATGAATATCTTAGTTTATAAAAAAGATACCATGAAAATTTACATAGAACCCATACCACACCATCTTATTATGGGAGTTAAACGAGTTTATTTCAAAAAAGGAGAATATACAATAGATTTAAAAAAGTGTCCTCTTAAAATTGAAAAATTTCCTCATGACTGCTTGATTTATAGAAAAGAAGAGGAAGAAAAAGAGTAGATTTAAGGCATAAAGATAACTTTTTAGTGGTCAAGAACTAAGAATAAAAATTGTTTAACATTCTTTGCAAATCAAATTTATTTCTTATCTTTGGTAAAAGACACCTCACAAAATTGATTTTTGAATAAAAACTAAAAACAAATAAGTAAGTATGAAAAATGGGAAAATATCAGATTCTCTAAAAAAATATTTTGGTTTTTCTAATTTTAAAGGACATCAGGAGGAAATTATTTCTACGCTCTTAGAGGGTAGAGATGTTTTCGTTTTGATGCCGACAGGTGGTGGTAAGTCTCTTTGCTACCAGCTTCCCGCTCTGATGAGCGAGGGAACGGCAATCGTGGTTTCTCCGCTTATAGCCTTGATGAAAAATCAGGTAGATGCCGTGAATGGGCTGTTTTCCGAAGAAGGAGTGGCTCATGTACTGAATTCTTCTCTCAATAAAACCCAGACCAAAACCGTAATGGATGATATAAAATCTGGGAAAACCAAGTTGCTCTATGTAGCGCCTGAAAGTTTGATAAAAGAAGAATATTTAGACTTTTTGAAGGAAGTGAAAATTTCCTTTGTGGCTATAGATGAGGCGCACTGTATCTCAGAATGGGGACATGATTTCCGCCCTGAATATCGTAATCTAAAAACCATTATAGACCAAATCGCAAATGTTCCTGTGATTGCCCTGACGGCTACTGCAACGCCTAAAGTTCAGGATGATATTCAAAAAACACTGGGAATGACTGATGCTGTGGTCTTTAAGGAAAGTTTTAACAGACCAAATCTATTCTACGAAGTTCGCCCAAAAGTGAATGTAGATAAGGAAATAGTGAAGTTCATTAACCAAAATAAAGGCAAAGCAGGGATAGTATATTGTCTCAGCAGAAAGAAAGTGGAGGAATTTGCTCAGCTTTTGCAGGTGAATGGAATCAATGCTCTGCCGTATCACGCAGGATTAGATGCAAAATCCCGAGTGGCAAACCAGGACAAGTTCCTGATGGAGGAAGTGGATGTAATCGTTGCTACTATAGCCTTTGGGATGGGGATAGACAAGCCAGATGTTCGTTTTGTGATTCATTATGATATTCCGAAATCTTTGGAAAGCTACTATCAGGAAACAGGAAGAGCAGGAAGAGATGGCGGCGAGGGCTATTGTTTGGCTTTTTATGACCCAAAAGATATAGACAAATTAGAGAAGTTTCTGGCTCAAAAACCTGTTTCGGAGAGAGAAATTGGTCTTCAGCTTTTGAATGAAGTGGTGGGCTATGCAGAAACTTCTATGAATAGAAGACAATATTTATTGTATTATTTTGGAGAACAGTTTGACCCTATAAATGGCGCTGGAGCCAAAATGTGCGATAATTCTGTAAATCCTCCGACTCTAAAAGATGTTTCCAAAGAACTGAAAGTGGTTTTGGAACTGATAAAAGAACTGGAAGAGAAATTTAAGATAAATGATTTGATTTCAGTGCTTTTAGGGCGAGAAACTCCAGTTACGAAATCGTATAAATTAGAAAACTCTTCTTTCTTCGGTAAAGGAAAAGAGCAGACGGATAATTTCTGGAAATCCATCATCAGACAGGCTTTGGTGCAGAATTACATCAATAAGGATATTGAGACCTATGGTGTTTTAAAATTGTCTCAAAAAGGGCTTGATTTCTTGGCTGGAAAAGAGAAAAATCCATTCATGATAGCCGAAGATAGAAAGTATGACCTTAGCCAAGCTGCTTCGGAGCAGGTTCAGGTGCAGAGTGGTGGAGGTTTGGATGAAAATCTGTATAACCAGCTGAAAGAATTAAGAAAATCTGTTGCTAAAAAGCACGGAATTCCGCCTTATACGGTCTTTATGGACCCTAGTTTAGAGGATATGACAGTGCAGTATCCTATTACTATAGAGGAAATTACAAAAATCTATGGAGTAGGAGAAGGGAAAGCTAAGAAATACGGAAAGGAATTTGCGGAGTTTATTGCTAAGTATGTGGAAGAGAACAATATAGAGCGTATGCAGGATATGGTTCTGAAACAGCTTGTCAATAAGTCTAACCACAAAGTTTTCATCATCCAAAATACCGATAAAAAGATGGATTTGGAGGATATTGCTCAAGCCAAAAACTTGACGATGGATGAACTTCTTTCAGAAATGGAAAGTATTGTATATCAAGGAACTAAGCTGAATATAGATTATTATATAGAGGAAAATATAGATGAAGATCTGGTGGAGGAGTTTATGGATTTCATGAAAGAGTCTGAAAGCGACAGTATGAAAGTCCTTTGTGCCGAGTTTTCGGATGATTTGACTGATGAAGAAATCCGAATGCTTAGAATAAAATTCATCAGTGATGTAGCAAATTAAATTAGAAATTTTTAAAAATTTATAAATGGATTCAAAAATATTAGAAGAAAAAATGGAGCTGCTAAGGTGGATTATCAACCTTAATGATGAGCAGGTGATAAAGAATCTTATTAATTTCAAGAATGAGATTTTCGGAGTTCCTTTTGCTGAACCTACGGTATGTTCTACTGTCGTAAAGCCAGGAAGCAGAGGTTTTGGGGAGATTGTTCTGAGTGAAGATTATTTAAAATTCGAGGGAGCAAGTGAGGGATTTTTAGCAGAGTTTGATGAAGCGTTTTCTTTGGAAGATGCTAAGAAGCAGTCAATTAAAAAAATACAAGGATGGTGGAGAGATTAGAAATAGCATACAGCAGAAAGTTTGTTCATAGTTTGGACAGCCAGTTGAATATTTTGTTCAGAGAAGGAATTCTCAATAGAATAGACAGAGCCGAAGAAATGGTGGGCGAGGTCTATGAATTTATAGAAAATAATCTGGATAAAGCCGTAGATACGCCAGAAAAAGTGCATGTAGCGGAGAAAAAATATCTGAGATATATGATAGATGATAAAATAACTTGGTTCTTTTTCTTTAAACAAGAAGCAGGGGAAGTCATTATGAATCATGTACTTAATAACCAATCGCCAGATTTCTCGGCATTGTAGATTATGAGTCAAAAAATTTCGGTAATGTTCATTCTGCCCAACCTAAAAATGGGCGGGGCAGAACGGATAATTACCACGATATGTAATCATCTGCCAAGAGAAAAATTCCAGCCGAGTCTTCTTTTATTTGAAAAGGTGGGCGAGTATCTGGATTTCTTGAAGGAAGATGTAGAAATTATAGAAGCGAATACCAAAAGTATTCGTTCTTCTTTGTTGCCTATTTTGAAAACGATAAGACAGCGAAAACCAGACATTGTTTTCTGTGGCTGGGGCGAGATTTCGGCGTTCGTTTCTCCGTTTATTCCGTTTTTTAGTAAAACCAAATTCGTTTCGCGCGAGACCAATGTGGTTTCAAAGCATGTTACCCGAAAGGAAATCCGATTTTTTTACCGATTTTATAATAATTTTCACCAAATCATTACCCAAAGTGATGATATGACGAATGACTTGATTGAGAATTTCAAGATTAAAAAAGAGAAAATATTTAAAATCAATAACCCTGTTGATTTTGATTTTATCAATGAAAAACTATTGATTTCGGAAAAGCCAGAGGGTTTTGACACAGAATTTAAAAATGTGCTGGTGATAGGAAATCTTTCCTCGCGAAAGGGTTTTGACAATCTTTTGAAAGTTTTCTCTTACCTAAAAAATGAGAAAATAAAACTCCATATTTTGGGCGATGGGGCGGACAGGGAACTCCTCCATCAAATGAAACAGGATATGCAGCTGGAAAATGTGATTTTTCACGGACAGCAGAAAAATCCGTATCAATACCTGAAATTTTCGGATTTATTTATACTTTCTTCGCGCTATGAAGGCTTCCCAAATGTCCTTTTGGAAGCGGGAGCCTGCGGTGTGTATGCTCTGGCGAATGACTGCCCAGGGGGAATCAGGGAGATAGTAGAAGAGGGAATCAATGGGGAAATTTCGGATATCAATGAGCATCAGCAGTTTGCGGAGAAAATAAAAGAAATCCTTTCCACTGAGAAAAGTGAGAAAAATATTATCATTAATTCCATCAAAAGCCGATTTTCAAAGGAAATAATTTTGGGTAAATACGAGGAAATATTACTGAAAATTAGGAATTAAAAAAATATTTGTATAATTGTACAGAAATTAATTAAAAATTGAATAGGAATAGGATTATGATTAAGAGAATTTTTGGAATAACTGCTTTGGTGGTTTTTTCAGGATTTGCTACAGCTCAAGAGCTGGCTGTAGATAATGTAAAAGTGGAAGAAGCAGCTGTGGCGGCTCATGACGATGAGGAAGGAAAACCACTGAAACTGCACCACGCAGAGCCTTTGTATATCGACTTGATGAGAGACCTTGGGGCTAGAAAAGGCGAAAGAGAATGGAATGTGGCTATGGGCGTTACAGAAAATAATGGTTACTATGAGCTTTCTCCATTAGTAGAATATGAGTGGGCGGTGGCTGATAGACTTGGTTTGGAGGTAGAAGTGCCTTTTAATATTTATACTTCTGCTGAAAAACTTCCACATAAATCACCAGGGACAGGTGTAGCAGGTATTAAAACCTCTATCCAGTATACTTTCTTGGTAAATAAAAAAGCCTACACTTCCATGGCGATAGGTTATCTTAATGAAATAGAGCTGAACTCTTTCAGAAACTATGGAAATGGGAAATTTTTCACAGGGAATGTTTATAATCCGTTCTTTGTAGTAGCAAAGGGATGGGGTAAAACTCACAGCATCAGTACGATGGTGTATGCAGGGCCTGTTTTCACGCATCATTTTGGAAGTAATCATGTGGATACAGACTGGCAGATTAACTCGAGTATCCATTATCTAATTCCAAATTCTAGAAACTTTGTTGGTTTGGAGGTGAATAAGAGCATTACTAAAGAGAGATTTAATATGGTGCTTAGACCGCAGATTAGAGTAGCTCTAAATGATAACACTATTCTAGGTTTGGTGGTTGGAGTTCCTACTAACAGACAATACGAGGGGTATAGTGGTTTCATCAGACTTGTATATGAACCGCCTCATAAAAAACACTAATAAAATAATAATCCTGCTTTTGGGCAGGATTTTTTATTTTTAGATAAAATTTAAAATTATAAAGAAATTTGATTTAAATAAAATGTTTAATCTATTAAAAGTTCTCTCATTTCCCATTTGTTGCCATTATAGACATTAAGGTCTATTTTGGTTTCTATACCGTCTGATATTCCGTTTTCTGTGAACTGCCATATTTTCCAAGGGTCAGTATCAGAGGGTTGTGGAACATCATTGTAGTTTGCCATCCAGAGAGGACATTCACCAAATTGTCCTTTTAGATAGTCTTTATAAAAATGATAGTATGTGTAGAGAATAGGTTTTTTGCCATAGTGTTTTTCTATTATATCTATCCAAATATGGAGGTCTTTTATGAATTGTTCTTTAGATTTGGTTTTTGGTAGTTTTTCTACATCTAGAACAGGCCTCATATCGCCAGGAGAGAGATTTACGCTCCTGATATATGAATCTGCCTGAGTGACAGGGTCTTCATCTGGACGATAGAAATGGTAGGCACCGCGGGTAAGTCCGTGGCTTTTAGCTTTTTCCCAATAGTGGGCAAAGTGCTTGTCCTTCCCATCACTACCCATAGTGGCTCGTAATATGATGAATTCTAATGGGATAGCGCCATTTGAGATGGTGAGTTTTTCCCAGTTGATATGCTCCCGCTCTTGGTAATGTGATATATCTAATCCGAATGTTTTGTCTGAATAGTTTTTTATAATTTTATTGATTCTCTGCGTTTCAAAAGGCGAATTGGTCAGTTTTGGTGCTTGTTTTTCACCGAAATACATTGTATAATAATACATTATCTGATTTTTTTTCAGTAATGCGACAAGTCCAACAGCCAATAAAAAAAACAGCCCAAGGGAAATAAACAGATATGAGCGGTTTTTATTTTTTTTAATCTTAGATTTAGATTTTTTTCTCTTTCGTTTTGCCATTTTGCAAATTTAAAAAAAATCCTTGCCTTTCTATGAAATTTAGTTATATTTGTGGACATTTTGAAAGAATAAATGCAAAATTATTTAGATTTATTACGATATATAAAAGAAAACGGAACAGATAAAACGGATAGAACAGGGACAGGAACGCGTAGTGTGTTCGGATATCAGCTGAGATATGATTTGAGCAAAGGATTTCCGTTGGTAACGACTAAAAAAGTTCATCTTAAATCCATTATCTACGAACTTCTTTGGTTTTTAAAAGGAGATACGAATGTGAAGTATCTTCAGGAAAATGGTGTTACGATTTGGGATGAATGGGCAGATGCAGAGGGGAATCTAGGGCCTGTGTATGGCGCCCAGTGGAGAAGTTGGCACGGAGCAGATGGGAAGGTAATAGACCAAATCAGCGAAGTGATAGACCAAATCAAGAAAAATCCTGACAGCCGCAGGCTCATCGTATCTGCGTGGAATGTAGCAGAGCTGCCAAAAATGGCGCTGGCTCCTTGTCATGCGATGTTTCAGTTTTATGTAGCGGATGGGAAACTGTCATTACAGCTCTATCAGAGGAGTGCAGATGTGTTTCTGGGAGTGCCATTTAACATTGCCAGCTATGCTCTTTTGTTGATGATGGTAGCCCAAGTTTGTGATTTGGAAGTTGGTGAGTATGTGCATACTTTTGGTGATGTGCATATTTATAATAATCATTTTGAGCAGGTGGAAAAACAGCTTTCGCGAGAGCCAAAATCTTTGCCGACAATGAAACTTAATCCAGAAATCAAAAATATTTTTGATTTTGATTTTAATGATTTTACACTAGAAAACTATGACCCACACCCAGGGATAAAAGCTCCTGTGGCGATTTAAAATAGAAACAATTAAACTAAAAATAGAAACACATAAACAAATGAACAAAATACTAATATCAGCCTTGCTACTGACTGCTGGATATGCTTTTGGGCAGGTGAAAACAGACTGGGACAGAGATAACCTAAAACAGAAAGTGAAATCTGTAAAGGTAACGATGTTCCTGACAGCCAAAGACAATAAAAATAACATCATAAAAGGAGAAATTATCTCTAATTTTGAAAATAGAAAAACAACATACAACTCCTCTGGTGAGGGCGAAGAAGTCATCTATTACGATGCAAATAATAATGTAACGGAGGTTATCCGCCTGCCGAAAAATGATATACTTCGCGAAAGAATAAAAATTTATAAAAATCCTAACGGATTTGAGGATAAGTATGATGACAAAGGAAATATAATAGAAACCACCTATTCCGATGAAAACGGAAATGTACTTACCAAATCATACTACAAGTATAACGATAAAGGATACAGAATAGAGCATATATACAATAGTATAAATGTAGAACCGCGGTACAGAAGGTTTGTGTTTGAGTATGATAAAAAGGGAAACAAAGTCAGAGATATCGCATTTAACGAAAAAGGAGAAAGAATAGACCAAGTGCGATATAGGTATAACAGATATAGTGATATGGTCAAAGAGAAATCCGATAAAACAGTCATGAAATACCGCTATAAATATGATGATAATAAAAACTGGATAGAAAAAATAACAATATCAGAGAATAAACCACTCATGATAAGCGAGCGAATTATAGAATATTATAACTAAAAAGATAACAAATAATAGAAATTTTAACAATGAAAAAGATTTTATTCTCAGCGATGATGCTTGGAGCAATTTTAGGAAGTAATTTTGCTCTTGCGCAGACCGAAACTTCTGGTAGAAATGCTCCGTATAGAGCTACTCACAACAAGACTACAGAACTGAAACACACCAAATTAAAGGTGAAATTTGACTTTGAAAAAGAGCAAATGCATGGTGAGGAGTGGCTTACTGCATCGCCTCATTTCTATGCATCCGATTCTTTGGTGCTTAATGCCAAAGCAATGCTTATCCACGAAATAGCTTTGGATAAAAATGGCTCTAAAAAACCTTTGAAATATACCTATTCAGACGATTTGTTGAGAATAAATCTTGATAAACAATATCAAAAAGGGCAGGACTATACGGTTTATATCAAATATACAGCACGCCCGAATGAGCATAAAGGAAAGGGAAGTGCAGCGATTAACTCTGCGAAAGGGCTTTATTTCATCAATGCTCAAGGAAAAGACCCAGACAAGCCGACTCAGATATGGACACAAGGAGAAACAGAATCTAACTCCGTGTGGTTCCCTACGATAGACAAACCAAACCAAAAGACTACGCAGGAGCTCTATATGACGGTTCCAGAGAAATTCGTTACCCTTTCTAATGGTATTTTGAAATCTTCTACTAAAGAAAATGGCGGACTGAGAACAGACTACTGGGTAATGGACAAAAAACACGCTCCATACCTATTCTTTATGGGAGTGGGAGAGTATGCGATAGTAAAGGATAAATGGAAAAACATCGCAGTAGATTATTATGTAGAAAAGGAATATGAGCCTTATGCAAAACAAATATTTGGGATGACTCCAGAGATGCTGGATTTCTTCTCTAAAAAACTAAAATACGAATATCCTTGGCAAAAATACGCACAGCTGGTAGGAAGAGACTATGTAAGTGGTGCGATGGAAAATACAACTGCCGTAATCCACGGAGAATATGCAAACTTAAAGGAAGGCGACCTTGTAGATGAGAACACTTGGGAACCTGTGATTGCTCACGAGCTGTTCCACCACTGGTTTGGAGATTTGGTAACGGCTGAAAGCTGGTCTAACCTTACTGTAAATGAGTCTTTTGCGAATTATTCTGAATACCTTTGGAATGAATATAAATACGGAAAAGATGCCGCAGATTATCATTTAATGAATGATATTTCGGCATATATTCATAATCCGCTGAATTATAACAAACATTTGGTGAGATTTGATTATAAGAGCCGTGTGGATATGTTTGACAGCGTATCTTATAACAAAGGAGGTGGAATTCTTCACATGTTGAGAAATTATCTCGGTGATGAAGCATTTTTTGAAGGGCTTTCTGACTATTTGAAAACCAATGAATACGGAACAGGAGAGGCTCACCAGCTGAGACTTTCTTTAGAAAAAGTTTCTGGAAAAGACCTTAACTGGTTCTTTAATCAGTGGTATTTTAACAGTGGAAACCCTAAATTAGATGTAAAATATTCTTACGAACCAGTGAAAAAACAAACTGTGGTAACGATTAACCAGACTCAAGACCAATATTTTGAGTTCCCGCTTACCATAGATATTCACGAAAACGGAAAAGTAAGAAGAGAAAAAGTATGGGTAGATGCTAAAGCGAAGAATGATTTTACATTCAGCACAGCTAAAAATCCAGACCTTATCAATGTAGATGCAGACGGGCTTCTATTGGGAGAAATCAATGATACTAAAACTCCTGAACAATACGCTCTGCAATATGCTAAAACTAAGGAGTTTAAGAGCAAACATCTAGCACTGAAGAACGCTGCTGAAAATGCAAAGAAAAATAATAACATCACTTCTGTGAAAACATTGGTATCTGCATTGAAAGATCCGTTTTTTAGATTGAGAATTCAGGCGCTTGGAGGATTAGATTTATCTAAGCCAGAACAGGCGAAACTAGCTCTTTCAGAAGTAGAAAAATTAGCTCAGAAAGACCCTAAAACATTGGTTCAGGCGGCAGCAATCAAAGCATTGGCTACGACTAAGAACAAGAAATACCTGCCAATCTACGAAAAGGGAATCAGCTCTGTGTCAAACGCAGTGAAAGCGGCTTCTCTATCTGCGATTTCTGTGACAGACTCAGAGAGAGTGAAAGCCCTTGCAGACAAGGTGGATTTATCCAAAGCATCAGAAGAAACCATTACACAGCTGTTGCCTACAATCGTGGATAACAAAATCGTGTCTCAGATGCCTTACATAGGGAGAGTGGTGGCATTTTATCCATTCCTAAAATTTCAAGATGAAAAAGCAGGAGCTACGGCTGAGAAAGGTTTCAATTGGATAATGGAATCTGATAACACAAAGGCTACGGCTGGAGTTGCAAAGATTTTGAAACAAGTAAAATCTGAAATTCCAGATAACCCAAATGTGAAAATGATGATAGTGCAGATGCTTGAGAATGGACTTGCTAAGAAAACAGAATTACTAAGAGCAAATCCAAAAAGCGAGAGCATTAACCAGCAAATAAAGTTACTGACAGAAACTCTAGAACTTTATAAATAAAAACCCGAAAAGCTTGACAAATTTTGTCAGGCTTTTTTTGTTTTTGTAGGTTTTGATGAGTAAAAAACGGAATATTCTTTCGCAGATTTACAGCAAAATAATGTATTTTTGTAGCATATAAGAATTTTATGAAAAGGACTTTGAAGGATTATCTATTCATTACACTTCGCGGTGTGGCGATGGGAGCAGCTGATGTGGTGCCTGGGGTTTCTGGGGGGACAATCGCTTTCATATCAGGGATTTACCAAGAGCTTATAGAATCTATCAATAAAATCAATTTTACAGCAGTAAAAATTTTAAGAAAAGAAGGGATAAAATCCGCATGGGAGTACATCAATGGAAATTTTTTTGTGGCTTTATTTTTGGGGATAGGAATCAGTATTTTGTCCCTAGCAAAAGGCATTAAATACCTTTTGGAAACACATCCGATAGCGGTTTGGTCTTTCTTCTTTGGGTTGATGATGGCGAGTATTCTTTTTCTGTGGAAAGATATCAAGAAATGGGATGCTCCAGCGGTTATTGCGATTGTAATAGCTGCATTTACAGCGTATTACATCACGATTATTCCTCCATTGGTGAATAATAACGGGCATATTTTCTTGTTTTTCGCAGGGGCTTTGGCTATTTGTGCGATGATTTTGCCAGGGATTTCAGGAGCGTTTATTTTAGTGCTTTTAGGGGCTTATCATACGGTGCTGAATGCACTGGATACTTTTGATTTAAAGGTTTTGTCCATTGTAGGACTCGGTGCTGTGACAGGAATTTTGAGTTTTTCTAAGGCTTTGAAATGGCTTTTTGAACACAAAAAAAATACCACAATGGCAGGGCTTACAGGCTTTATCATTGGTTCTCTGAATAAAGTATGGCCATGGAAAGAGGTTTTGGATAAGGAAATAGATGCTCATGGGAAGGAAATTATTTTGCTGGAAAAGAGCGTACTGCCTTCGGATTTTGCTGGAGAACCTCAGGTTTTATTGGCTGTGGGGCTGGCTTTTGCAGGGTTTATTTTGATTTATGGAATTGAAAAATGGGCATCAAAAATGCAAAATAATTAATCGGCAAGAAAAGATATGTGGAAGCGTTTTTATATCAATCATAGATTTTTTCATATTCTGACAGGGGTAGGGCTGTGCTATGTTTTGGCGTTTTTCTTTCCAAAACTTACATGGTTTGCTCATGGGCTTTTGTGTCTTTTAGCGGTGCTTTTTATCGTGGATTCACTGCTTTTATTTAACCAAAAAGATGCAATCTATTCCCAAAGAATTTTGCCTGAAAAATTATCTAATGGAGATGAAAACTCCGTGAAAATAGACATTAAGAATAATTATCCATTTCGGGTGGATTTGAAAATTATAGATGAAATTCCATTCCAGTTCCAAAAAAGGGATTTTTTGATAAAAAAGACTATTTTGTCACAGGGAAGTTCGTTTTTTGAATATATTTTAATCCCGAAAGAAAGGGGGGAGTATATTTTTGGAGGGCTGAATATTTATGCGAAAAGTCCTATTGGTCTTGTTTCTAGAAAATTTATTTTTCAGAAAGAAGCCTCTTTGCCGAGTTATCCTTCTTTTGTTCATCTTCGTAAGTATGAGCTGATGGCTCTTCAGAACGAGTTTTTGCTTGGTGGGATTAAAAAAATCCGAAAACTGGGGCATACGATGGAGTTTGAGCAGATACGGGATTATGTGCAAGGAGACGATATAAGGAGTATCAACTGGAAGGCTACTTCTAAGGCTAACAAGCTGATGGTCAATCAGTACCAAGATGAAAGATCCCAAAGAATCTATATGCTGATAGATAAAGGAAGGACGATGCAGATGCCTTTCCAGGGGCTGAGTCTCTTGGATTATTCCATAAATGCAGTGATGGCGCTTTCGCATATTATTTTGAAGAAGAGCGACAGAGCAGGGATGATGACTTTCTCACAAAGGACAGAGAATAAGGTTCAGGCGGAGCAAAAGTCTGGTCAGTTGAAAAAAATATCGGAGGCACTCTATAACATTAAAACCAATTTTTATGAAAGTGATTTCAGCCGACTTTATCAAGATGTGAAAACCACCATCAACCAAAGGAGTTTGGTGCTTCTTTTCACTAATTTTGAAACGCTGGATGCTGTTAATAGACAAATGAAATACCTGCGTGGTATTGCGAGAAATCACCTTTTGGTAGTTATCTTTTTTAAAAATTCTGAACTGAATGATTTAATGAATAAAAAGCCAGAAAATATTCAGGAAGTCTATGATGAGATTATCGCTGAAAAGCTGGAATTTGAGAAAAAATTGATTATCCAAGAGCTGAGAAAATACGGAATATTCACGATTTACACACTTCCAGAAAATCTAAATATAGAGGTGATAAACAAATATCTGGAAATCAAAGCAAGAGGAATTTTATAGCTAATAAAAAGGTCAGTCACAAAATGCGGCTGACCTTTACATTAAAAAATATATGAGAAAAATTCATTAACAATAATTAGACATTAAATCTAAAATGCATAATGTCTCCATCTTGCACTATGTATTCTTTACCTTCTACGGAGAGTTTTCCTGCTTCTTTTACTTTTAGTTCAGAACCATAGTGTATGAAATCTTCGTATTTCATGACTTCTGCACGGATAAATCCTTTTTCGAAATCAGAGTGAATCACTCCTGCTGCCTGTGGTGCAGTCCAGCCGATGCCGATAGTCCATGCTCGGACTTCTTTCACACCAGCAGTGAAGTAGGTCTGAAGTTTTAGCAAATGATAAGCTTGGCGGATAAGACGATTGACACCTGGCTCTTTCAGTCCTAGTTCTTCTAAGAAAATTTGGCGTTCTTCGTAGGTTTCCAGTTCGTTGATATCTGCTTCTATCTGTGCTGCAATTACCAGAGTATCAGAACCTTCTTTGGCTGCCATCTCTTCTATTTTAGCAATCCAAGGATTTCCGTTTCGAATAGAATCTTCATCTACATTACATACATAGAGAACAGGTTTTTTAGTCAAAAGATGAATTTCATCGATGATTGATTTAGCAAAATCATCCGCTGGGAATTCTCTTGCATTTTTTCCACTTTCTATGAACTCGTTTAGTTTTACGAGAGTTTCATAAGTCTGGACATCTTCTTTTTTGCCAGATTTTATTTGTTTTTTAGCTTTTTCTATAGCCTTTCCAAGGACTTCTAAGTCCTTGAGCTGCAGTTCTATATCTATGATTTCTTTGTCTCTCAGTGGGTCTACAGAACCTTCCACATGGACGATGTTTCCGTTTTCAAAACATCTAAGCATATGGATGATA
>JABCOA020000076.1 GCA_013333875.2 Flavobacteriaceae bacterium
ATGGCAAAAAGCCACCATATCTAATCCGTTTTCAAGACAAAAAGCGATGTTCTCTTTCAGTCCCATAATATGTTCATAGCTATAGCCTTTGTCTTCTTCATCATCAGTTTCGCCATCGATTAAGTCATCTATTTTCTCAGGAGTTTTATGTACTTTTGATAATAAATCCGAAAGCGCTTGCAGGTGTTTTCCTTATCAAGCAGGCTTATCATAGGGAAATCGTCTATCTCTGGGATAGAAAATGGATGAAAATGGTCAGCAGGAAAGAGTTCAGTATCTATTTCAGTCTTTATATTCCAGTCTTCTAAAAGTATACGACTGATGAGTTCAGTTTCATACCAAAACTTAATTTTCTGATTATAAGGTAATTCTATACCCAAAGTAGCACAAATACCGATAAAGGCATAACCATAAATATACCCTTCCTGATTATACTGATTACCCATAATAATATCAGTAAGCGCTTTTATGGTCTCATTGTCATCGTCTCCATCGGCATAGTTTTTAAAAGTATGATTGGCTTTTACCTTTTGTAAAAGGGCTTCATCTTTAGAGCCAAAAACAGCTTTGATTTCAGGAGTTTTCACTCCGTAAGCAAACATATAATATCCCATAAGTAAAATGTTTTTTATTGAAAGAACGAAGATAGTGTTTTTTTATTTACCTTTGTAAGATATGACTATTCTAAAAAATAAAAATTATGGGATTGATTTCAGAAAAAATGAAATTTGATTTTCTTGTCAGATTAAAATTTGATATTAGCGAAGGGTATGATAAGGCGGGAATTAAAACAGCTTATAATGATTTTGCAAGAACGCTGAGAACTGATAATCTGAAGGAGAAAAAATCTAAAACAGAAAAATTTTTACTCAAAGAATTGAAAGAATTGATTTTTTTGGATATAAAAAACAAGAGGAATTTGATGAAAAACATAGGGAGTTATGTGGGAAGCTTAAGAAAGAATGGAATGAGCTCAGTTATGGTCAAATTCAAAAATGGGTAAATATGTCCCTCAAATATTGGCTTCTTTTCGGTGGAGATAAAATAGCAAACATTGAGAAAAATGCTAAATATTTCCATATTCCGATTGACAGCATTATAAAAGAAATTGCTTTTGGAGAAAAAAGAAATCAAGCAGGTTATAAAAGTTGGAGTAAAATAGAGAATTATAAAGAATATTTTGAATATCAAAAGATATTCAGAGAAAATAACGAAAGCGTTGCTTCGATTGTAAAAGAGTTTGAGTTGTTTAATAATAGTAATAATAAACAATAAAAACCAGTAAATTTAAAACCAATTTAAATTACATTAAATGAATATACAGGAAAATACAGAATCTATACAGAAAGAGATATTAGAGGAAATGCACAAATGGACAAGTCCTTCCTGGCAGCAAAGCAGAAAGGAAGCCTTCTTGCAGGTTCAAGATATGAAAAAGCACTTGAATTCTTTATCAGAAGAAGAAGCTCACAAATTGATGGTAGAGCAAACTCAAAAGATATTGAAAGAGAAGAATTCATAAAATATTGTAAAGAAAATGGATTGTGGAAAGGAAAAACTGTTTTGGATAGATGTTCAAAGCAGTTTTGTTTTTTGAAATGTGATGCTTTGGTAGTTCAGATTACAAAATGGGAAACGCCTACTAAGACAGAGCAGAAAAAACTTAAAAAATCATTGATAATTATTCCTTTTTGTAGTAGTTATTTTAGCGGATAAAATGTAAATTTGCAGAACTCCCTATAATAACTAAAAATGAAAAAGAGAATCTTCGTAGAGAAAAAAGGGATTTTCGATGTAGAAAGTCCTAAAATTCTAACTGAAATCAAGAGCATTCTTCCCAAAGTAGAGAATGTAAAAGTTTATAATATTTACGATGTTTTTGGGCTGTCCGAAGGCGATTTTTCCAAAACGGTAGGCAGTGTTTTCGCAGACCCGGTTACAGACATCATTCACACAGAAAATCCAGCAACAGAGCAGTATTTCGCTACAGAATTTCTCCCTGGGCAGTATGACCAAAGGGCAGATTCGGCGGAGCAGTGCATTTCGCTGCTTACAGGAACGGACAACGCTGCTGTGCGAAGCGGGAAACTTATCGAGATAAAGGGCATTTCTTCCGCAGATTTGGATAAGGTTAAAGATCTGCTTATCAATAAAGTAGAGAGTAGAGAAAAAGATTTGTCCAAACTAGAAATCCCTGCGCAGGAAAAACCAACTCCTGTGATTGTTCATGAAGGTTTTATCGGTTTTGATGAGGCGGAATTGGAACAATTTTACAAGCAGCACGGCTTTGCTTTTGGGTTTGATGATTTGCTGTTTATTCAAAATTATTTCCAATCAGGAAACCGAAATCCTACCGAGACCGAGCTCAAAGTTTTGGACACTTACTGGAGTGACCACTGCCGGCATACCACTTTTGAAACCGAGCTGAAAGACATTCAGTTCAAAGGCGAGTTTAAAGAAACTTTGGATAAAATTTTCGCCGATTATTTAGAAAAAAGAAAGTTCTTAGGAAGAGAAGCGAAACCGATTTCGCTAATGGATTTGGCAACGGTCTGTGCCAGATATTTCCATAAAACAGGTAAATTAGAAAACCTTGTAGTTTCTGATGAAATCAATGCCTGCACGATAGAAATAGAGGCGGAGTTTGATGGGAAAAAAGAGCCTTGGTATCTTCTTTTCAAAAACGAAACGCACAATCACCCTACTGAAATAGAGCCTTTTGGTGGAGCTTCTACCTGTCTTGGTGGCGCTATCCGTGACCCGCTTTCTGGGCGTGCTTTTGTGTATCAGGCGATGCGTCTGAGCGGTGCGGCGGATGTTCTAGAGCCTGTTTCTGCGACTTTGCAGGGAAAACTTCCACAGAGAACCATCACAAAGCAGGCAGCGAATGGCTATTCTTCTTATGGAAATCAGATAGGCCTTGCCACTACGATGGTCAATGAAATCTATCACGAAGGTTACAGAGCGAAGAGAATGGAGGTAGGTTTCGTGGTCGGAGCAGTTCCGAAAACTTGGGTAAAACGCGAAAAACCACAGAATGGCGACATCGTGATTTTACTTGGCGGTGCCACAGGGCGAGATGGCGTAGGCGGCGCTACAGGTTCTTCCAAGGAGCAGGACGAGACCTCTATACATACGCTTTCTAC
>JABCOA020000077.1 GCA_013333875.2 Flavobacteriaceae bacterium
ATCTTGAGTCCTAACCGATAGACGAACGGGCCAACTGTTTTTTGCGTTTGCAAATATACTAACTTTTTTTATCCCACCAAATTTTTTTGAAAAATTATTTATTATTTTTTTGAATTACGGGATTTTTTATACCTTTTTCCTCCATCTGTTTTCTCAGTTTTACGGCTTCTTCAAGGGTTTTTATATTTCCTGCAGTATAGTAATGTGTATCTCCTATTTTTTCTCTTTTGACATCAGGAATTTTATTTACAGGAGAATCTTTTGGCAGCCTTGATGGTGAAGCGGCTAATTCTATAGTATAATAACCTTGTGATAACTTTTGATCAGGTGTAAAATTAACTACCGTAGCATTTTTAAATCCAGCATCTTTAGCTGTTTTTAGGTTTTCATCTCGTATAGATGCATAATTAGTCGTGCTGTAATAATATCTATACATAGAACCATCCTTTATAGTCAAAATATATTTCAACCCTCTGAATGCAGGGTCTCCTTCATTATATTTAGTTACAGAACTCATCAGCAGGATACGGCTGTCCGTTTTCATTGGTTTTTCTGGTTCTTTTACTGGCTCTGCTTTTACATTTCTATCCAGCCTCTTCTTATAACTTACAATAGCCTGATATACAGACTCCGCTATAGCTTCTTGCCCTTCTTGGCTGGATATATATTTAGCTTCTTCATAATTACTAACAAAACCCATTTCCACCAAAACTGAAGGTGTTGCATTTCTTCGTAAAACATGGAGGTTCTGCTGTTTCACACCTCTTGAATATCTTTTATCTTTATTCACAAAGTTATCTTCTATAAGTCCTCCCAATAAAAGACTGCTTTCTAAATATTTACTTTGCTGAATTTTTAGGGCAATCAGAGATTCTGGAGAATTCGGGTCATAAGAAGCAAAGGTTTCTCTATCCTGCTCATCGAGATAGATTACATCGTTCTCAGCTTTTGCTACTTCTAAATTTTCTTTGTTTTGGTTTGGTCCTTGTACGAAAGTTTCTGACCCATAAGCCTCTGGTCTTTTGGAAGCGTTACAATGCATTGATACGAATAAATCCGCCTTACTTCGGTTGGTTAAATTAGTCCTTTCTGTAAGTGTAGGATAAACATCTGTTTTTCTAGTGTATATAACTTTAAAATCTTTATTTTTTTCTAATTTTTTCCCAATCAATAGAGTGACAGCCAAGGTGATATCCTTTTCGTTCAGAGTTCCCAAATCCGAAAAAGTTCTGTATGAACCAGGGTCTGACCCACCATGCCCTGCATCCAAAACAACCGTAAACTTCTTATTCTGGGCATAGGCTGGGATAAAAAATAATGTTAAAATTACTGTTAAAGTTACTCTTATTAAAAATTTATTTATTCTCATCTGTTTAAAATTATTATTTTTGGGGCATTAAAATCTTACCATTGATAAATAAAAAGTTCAAATTTACCTTACAAATCTTAATTATCCTAATTTTTAACAATTTTTTAGCACAAACAAGCCCTAAAAACATTGAAGAAAATAAAGGAAAAAAAGATACTGTCGTTGTAGTAAACGAACAATTAGAGGACATATTGCTCAGTAAAGCAGAAAACAGCCGTTTTGATGTTGAGAAAAAAATGACTTTCCTTAACAAAAACGCCCAGATAAACTATCAAGACATGCAGATAGAGGCTGACTATATCAGCATAGACTGGGAAGGAGGAACTATTTTTGCAAGGGGAATGGTAGATTCTTCGGGAAAAATAACAAAACCTGCCGTGGCCACACAAGGCGGTAAAAAATATGAATACAACGAGGTAAGCTACAACTATAAAACCAGACAAGCCATAGCCTACAACGCTAGAACAGAGGAAAACGAAGGGGCTATCGTAGCCGAGAAAACCAAGAAAGTAAACGACTCTGTATTCTACATGAGGAGAGGTTTCTTTACAACTGATGAACTATTCAGAGCTAAAAAAGACACCCTTCCTGACTACCATCTGTCTGCTCCTATCCTAAAACTTGTCAAAGGAAAAAATTCAGGAAAAGTGGTTACAGGTCCTATTCAGCTTTACATAGAGCAGGTTCCCACGCCTTTGGCTCTTCCGTTCGCCATACTTCCTTTCACTGAGAAAAGAAGTGCAGGGCTCATCATCCCTAGTTTTGGAGAAAGAGCTGATGTAGGATTTTATCTGAATGGTTTAGGATATTATCAGCCTTTGGGGAAACATTTTGACCTAAAAATACTCACTGACTACTACACCAAAGGAAGCTGGAACATCCGCCCAGAGGTCAATTACAAGAAAAACTACAAATACAGCGGTACTTTCCGCGGTGATATAGGAACCACTATAAGAGGAATAAAAGGCCTTGATTCTTATTCAAAATCAAGCACTTATAGGATATATTGGTCTCATCAGCAAGATGCAAAAGCCAATCCTTTCCTGCAACTATCTGCTTCTGTGGATATTGTAAGTAACCGATTTTATAATAATAACATCAACAACTCTTATATATTCAATCAAGATGTGCTAAATGCCCAGCAGAACTCGTCCATTACGCTTACTAAAAGATTTCTAAATCTACCTGTAACACTTACTGGAAACCTTACCTATTCACAGAATTTTTCTACTGGATTAACCAATTTGAGGCTTCCATCCCTCACCGCGAGTGTAAATCAGTTTTATCTATTCAAAGCTAAAGATGGCGTAAGAAAAGGGCTAATAGAAAACATCACTGTAAATACTAAATTTGATTTCAGAAATGAAGTAAATGCCCAGCAAAACGAAATGTTCACAAAAACCATGTGGGACAAAATGAAATACGGAGCTAGAAATGTATCTACATTCAGCACCACCACTACATTTTTGCGATATTTCAACCTGTCACTATCCGCATCCGCAGATAATGTTTTGACAAATAAAACCATTAGAAAAAACTACAACTCTGCTACCAACACCGTAGAAACCACGGATGTGAAGAGCATCACTGGATTTAGCACCTTTAACACGAGTGCTTCTGTGCAGACCACTCTCTATGGAATGCTTAAATTCGGAAAAAGCAGTAAAATCCAAGCGGTAAGACATGTCTTCACGCCGAGCATTGGTTTCTCCTACAATCCTGATTTCAGCAGTGAAAGCTGGGGATATTACCAAAAATACATAGATGCTACGGGAAATCCTATCTCATACTCTATTTTTGAAAACGGAGTCTATGGCTCTCCTAGTGCAGGTCTTTCAAAATCAGTTACTTTTAATTTTAATAATAATATTGAAATGAAAGTTCTTTCAAAGAAAGATTCTACAGGAGTATCGAAAATAAAACTTTTTGAAAACATTGGAGTAAATTTCAGCTACAATGCTGCTGCACCTACCTTTAAGTGGTCGTATATCAATATCAATGCTCAGAATTCGTTCTTTAATAATAAATTGAGTTTGAATTACAATGCTTCTTTTGACCCTTATAAAATAGCATTTACGCCAGGTTCTGAAATAGGAACAAGGCTTGACAAACTGGGGAATTTCAGATTGCAATATTTTAATTTAGGAGCAAATCTATCCCTCCACGAAATTTTAAAACCAAAAAACAAAGAGAAAAAAACATATCACAAAAAAGGCTACGCCATGATGGAAGCCTACCATTTTGATGATGATAACTACGCTCGTTTTGACCAAGACTGGACGATGAGCATCACCGCAAACTATTCCTATAACAACTCTGCAAAGAGGTATGGAGACCGTACGGCATCCATCGGGCTGAATGGTTCTATAAAACTCACGCCTTATTGGAATATTACAGGAAGCGCCCATTATGACTTGGTTAATAAAGCTTTCTCTTACTCTAGATTAGGCTTCGCAAGAGACCAAAGGAGTTTTACGATTACTTTCAACTGGGTACCTATCGGACAGTACAAGGTGTATGATTTCTTCATCGGAATAAAAGCCAATATCCTAAGAGATGCTTTAAAATACAAAACTCAGAGCTTCCCACAATCCACAAGTTCTTTCTAAAAAGAGAAGAATTTTGTATCTTTGCAAGTATGAAAAAGGTAATTTCTACTCAGGATGCTCCTCTTGCTATTGGAGCTTATTCACAGGCTGTTTTAGTGGATGGCATACTTTATATTTCTGGACAGATTCCTATCAATCCAGAAAACGGAAATCTTGTAGAGGGAATAGAGGAAGAAACCCACCAAGTGATGAAAAACCTAAAAGCCATTCTCCACAGAGCTGGGCTGGATTTTTCTAATGTTGTAAAAACGAGTATTTTCCTTACAGATATGAAAAATTTTCCTTTGGTAAATGATATCTACTCTTCATATTTCAGTGATGATGATTACCCTGCTAGAGAAACCATACAGGTAGCCGCCCTACCGAAAGGAGCGAATGTAGAAATTTCCATGATAGCCCACACCAAAATTTAGTTATGAGTTTTTTGAGAAATACTTTTGCTGTGTTGCTGGGACTTGGTGTCGCCATGCTTATCATCACTATCGGTCTGAGAATCAACTCAGAATGGATAACTTATTCTGACTTCACACCCTTTGAAAAATGGAGCAGACTATTGGAGGACATGCGTGGAAACAGCTGGTTTTTCGTAGCATTATTGATTTCTACGGGAGTAGCATCCACCATCGGAGGTATTACCACAGCCTTCATCGTGAAAAAAGCCAAAGTAGCCTATGCCATCTTGATTGGTTTTATTCTGCTTTTTTTAGCCGTTTTAGATATTGTCTTTTTCGGATACCACCCTACTTTTTATCAGATCGGAATATTCCTTACGATATTTCCTTTTTCTTGGGTTGGTGGAAAAATTATAGAAGTTATCTTTAACCAAAGAGAAGAAAAAAACAGGAAAATCCAGTCAAACAAACATCAGAAATAAACTCTATGAGCTGGGAGTATTCTATAAATTTAGACTCAGAAGAAGCTGTGAGTTCAGTTGTAACGGATTTGAAAATTTGTGAATTATTCTCCTCTTCTACAACGGATTACATCGATTGGAAAAATCCAAAATCAATAGATGATATCCCATACGATGCCAGATTTTATACAGACAAGAAAAAAACTATTTACATTGCTATAAATAGTTTTTCTAAAAATATTTTTTCAGCTTTAAAATCAATTTTAGCTAAACAAAATTATCATCTAACTGATTGTGACACAGATGAAGAAGTCACTTTGGAGCATATTTTTTGTTCTGTTATTTAGTGTTTTTCTTCGCCTCTTCCCAGAGTTCATCCATCTGTTCTAAGCTCATTTCAGACAAAACCAAATTCCTCTCTTGGGCTAATTTTTCCATCTCCTGAAAACGAGAAATAAATTTCAGATTTGTTTTTTCCAAAGCACTATCAGGATTTAGACCTATAATTCTGGAATAATTTATCAATGAAAAGAAAACATCGCCCAGCTCCATTTCTTTTTTCTCCTTCTCGGTCTCTGCACGAAATTCTGACAGTTCCTCTTCCACTTTTTTCCACGCCTCCGCTTCGTTAGGAAAATCAAATCCCACGCCCCTCACTTTATCCTGTATTCTATATGCTTTTATCATAGATGGGAGTCCCTTCGGAACGCCCGAAAGCACAGATTTATTTCCTTCTTTTAGTTTTAGTTTTTCCCAATTTTGTTTCACCGTTTCTGCATCATCTGCTTTGGCATCTCCATAAATATGCGGATGGCGGTAAATCAGCTTTTCACAAAGAGAATTGATAACATCCACGATATCAAATTTTCCCTTCTCCGAGCCTATTTTCGCATAAAAAACCAAATGCAGCAGGACATCTCCCAGCTCTTTTTTGATTTCATCCATATCCTCTTCCAGCAGGGCATCAGACAGCTCATAGCTTTCTTCCAGCGTTAAATGTCGCAGGCTCTGCATAGTCTGTTTCCTGTCCCAAGGGCATTTCTCCCTCAGTTCATCGATGATATCTAATAATCTCCCAAAAGCTTCCTGTTTTTCTATTTTTGTATGCATTTCTGTGATTTTTTCCTCAAATTTAACTTAAATTTATAGACAAAAAAACCTTTATTCTGAAAAAATCGAATAAAGGCTTATTTATATCAAACATCTGCTGATGACTATTCTGCTGGCTGTTCAGCTTTCACAAAGCTGTTCGGAGTGATGTATCCTGCTTTTTGAAGGATGTTATACCACTGAAGCAGTTTTTTAATATCTGAATCATAAACTCTCTCAACATCGTAGTTTGGAAGCACTTCCGCCATGAAACTTCTCAACTCTTCAGAAGAAGATTTGTGAGAAATAGTAGCTTTGTAGTCTTCTTTTTTTGCTATATTTTCAAATACATCGAAAAGAGGCACCTCATTATCAAAGGTATACATAGATATATTATCCAAAAGACTCACTTGGCTGGTGTTAGAAATACTTATTTTTTTCTGTGTAGTCACATCCTCTATAATAAACCCATTTCTCAACTGAGAAATCAACTTAAACAACCCTGGTTTTCCAGAAATTGAAATAATTTTTTCTAATTGCATATTCTAAATTATTATTATATTTTTTATTCTTTAATTACTTCGGAAATCGCATTTTATAGCCTACATTTACATTTCCTTCACTGATTTTGCTAAGCTTTCCTTTGATTATTTTTTTCTTTAAAACGCTAAGTTTATCCGTGAATAAAATTCCCTCTATATGGTCGTATTCATGCTGGATAACTCTCGCTCTCATATCGGAAAAAGTTTCTGTATGTTTAACGAAATTTTCATCCAAATATTCTATCAAAATAGTTTCTTTTCGCGAAACATCCTCACGGACATCAGGTATGCTGAGACACCCTTCATTGAATTTCCATTCCTTTCCGCTTTCCTCTAATATTCTTGCATTGATAAAAACTTTCTTAAAATCCTTCAGTTTATCTGCAATATCCAAATAGTCTTCATCCTCCGCCAATGGACGGATATCAATCACAAAAAGCCTGATATCCAAGCCTATCTGTGGCGCTGCAAGACCTATTCCATGAGCATCATACATCGTCTCAAACATGTTGTCTATCAATGTTTTCAGCTCTGGATAGTCTGGCGTAATATCTTTACATTTCTTACGAAGAACAGGGTCTCCATAAGCTCTAATAGGTAAAATCATAGTTTTTGTTCTAAATATTGTTGTAAAATAAGCGTAGCGCTTACCTTATCTATCAATCCTTTTTCTTGTCTCTGCTTCTTGTTTTTGCCGCTTTGGCTGATGAAATACGAAGCTATTTTAGAGGTAAATCTCTCATCAAACCGCACCACCGATACCTCTGGAAATTCATTTTTAAATTCTTCTATAAACTTCTGAATATCCTGTTCCACTTCGGACATATTCCCTTTCAAATCCGTAGGAAGCCCTATAACCACCTCATCCACAGAATTTTCACCGAAATAATTTCTCAAAAACTCCATCAAAGCAGTAGTTTCCACAGTATCCAAACCACTGGCTATTATGCGTAAATCATCTGTTGCAGCCAGACCACAACGCTTTTTACCAAAATCTACTGCCAGTATTTGTCCCATCGTGGCAAAAGTAATAAATATTTTTCAGATAATGGGAAATGAATGTAGGATTTAGGAAATCTTTGATGAAGATTTTTTCTAATTTTCCAAATCGAAATAAAGATGATAATGATTAGAACATCTAGGATTAAATTGTTTATTGCAATTTGGGCAAGAATCTGTATCCAAATATTCTCTGATACTCAGCACATTTCTACAACAGCCACACAAAATAGCCTTCTCATCCAGCTCTTCAGAAGACCAGCGTTTTGGTTCATGATCTTCGCAAACATTGTGACACAGATAACATGGATAAAAAGTCTCACAACACTTGAATTTTATAGCAACAATGTCCAATTCGCTATGATAATGTTCACAGCGAGTTTCCTCATCTACAAGTAGTCCTTTTAGTTTTATCATCTGATTTTACTTCAAAGAAAAAATCCAACTCTGAGAGTTGGATTTTTTATTATATTCCTCTTTTATATACGATTACATAAAGATCTGGTACACCATCTCCATTATGATCAATATTTTTAGTAGACCGAACTCTAATTTCACCATAAGTCACACTGATAAGATTCAGTTCTGATTTAGCTCCATTATTACGAGTCATTGATATTTTTTTCGCAGCAGCATCATACTGATATGTTCCTAAAAACTCTCCTTTGTCAGAACATCTTCCATCACTACCTGTTTCATATTGATGCTCATTATAAGTATCATCATTTGCAAAATGATACCCATTATTAGTCTGACAACCTACTAAATTACCATAATCTAATATAGTATTTTTATCTCTTCCATCATAGATTACATATCCTGATTCTTTCCATGTTCCTACAACTTCTGATTTGAAATACTCAGCATTATATTCTGGTCCTCCATCTCTATAACATGCCGAAATAGCCAGCATACCAACAATAGATAATATTACTTTTTTCATAAAAAATGTTTTTTATTCAAGGCAAATATAATCATTTTTTTTCATTATACAAAACCTATTTGCCTTTTACATAATGATTTACATATTTTGAACATCATCAAAAGCCCTATATGTTTAGGCTTTTGTGCGGTTTAATTGTATTTACAAGTTTCTAAATTATTTTTTGATAATTCTTTTTATTTTAATAAGAACTAAAAAATTATGTTAAAGAATTCTTCCCAAAAATCTTCTCCACGAAATTTTCCTCTGTGTATTCTTTCGGATTGGCAACATTCAATTTTTTCAATGCTTCCTGACCGCTTTTGTATAGATAAAGAGCATTTTTATCCCTAAAATAATATACATAATTCACCTTTACAGAAGATTTTCCATTGCCATCACAAGGAGAAACCACCTCTACAGAAGAACCCACAAACTCCATCGTCGCAAAATCTCCAATGTTTTTTATTAACCTTTTCTCTATCAATATTTTATCATCAAAAGCAAAAGCTAGTTTCAAATCCTTAATCTTTGATTTATAAGAAGATATATTTTTCTTCGTTTTGCTATCACGCTCCCAGTAAAACAGATTTTTACCATCCGCCCAAAACGCTGGCTGCCCTTGATACGAATAAAGTCCTTGATTTTTGTAAAAAACAAACTTCTCAAAATCAACATTTTGAAGGCTTGGATTTAATACTAATTTCGCATCACTATTCATTCCTAATCTAAGCTCATAGTTATTCTCTCCATCGCTATAAACATCCTCAAAAACCTGTTTTAGCTTTTCCTTATGTTTAACTTCCGAAATATCCAATTCATTTCGTAAGTTTAAATAGGCTCTATCTTTATAAAAAAACAATTTACTTTCCGGCTTAAACTCTGCTTTACTAGCCACAAAATAAACATCACCTATACCCTTAAGCGAAGCCAAGGAGTAAAACCAAATTCCTCCCTCATTACCAAAATCAAGACAATATCCTAACCATATCTGTCTGACTTTCAAGTTATTAAAATTACCATCAAAATCCTGCTTTCTAAATTGTGCCGTAACATCCGTAAAAACTGGAAAATCCACCAAATAGAAAGTATCTTCATCGTAAAGGAAAAACTTAGTTTCATCCTCTTTAAAAATTTGGGTAGTTTTAGGGTTTAAATCTGGGTAATCCTGCATTTTTTTCTGATCTACACGATAAGAATACACCTTTTTATCATCTTTCATAATGTAGAAATACCCATCATTCGATCTGTATCCAGAAGCCAAAACAACAGGATTTACAGGAAATTCAGGAATGGGAACAAACTTAAACTCATTACTATAAATATTAAAATCTAAATAATGCCACACACCACTGATTAAGAACAAATTACCATCCATTACTTTGGCAACTTTCTCACTTCCAATGATTTTCGTGCTTTTATACTTTTCAAAAATAACCTCACTATCGGGAAAAACATAGTAAAAATAAGCATCCGCAACTATCGTATAATCACCATTAATACTGACAAATCGTGCATCTTTCGGCGAAACTCCTTCCAATAGTTTTTTCCCATAAGAAACAACACTTATTCCATTAGGGTCTTTTATAATATTCACTAAAAACACCTTGCTATTTTCCACTTTCACACTAATTTCTCTCCTTGTATGGTAGCGGTAGCAGTCACTTGCTTTCACCTCATAAAACACTGAAAATAAAAATAATAGAACAAATCCTATTTTTAAAAATCTGGCTTTCATACTTTCAATTTATTTGAATTTATCTTGGCTAATTTAGTGTTTTTTAGGCTAAAAACTGATTTTTTATCTAAATTTATTTTATGATTTGAATTTGCTACTTTTGTAAAGTTTAAAATCAAAAAATGAAACAAATAGACGAAAAAAGTCTGCAAAAAGCCTTTCAACTCTTTGAAAGTGGAGATATAGAACGAATGGACATAGGCACCACCAAAGGATTACAACAAATCCATAAATATATTTTCGGCGGATTGTATGATTTTGCAGGGAAAATTAGAGATAAAAATATTTCCAAAGGAGGTTTCCGTTTTGCCAATGCTCTCTATCTCAACGAAATTCTCTCAAAAATAGAGCAGATGCCAGAAAACACCTTTGAGGAAATAATTGCTAAATATGTGGAAATGAACATCGCACACCCATTCATGGAAGGAAATGGAAGAACCATGCGCATTTGGCTGGATTTAATTTTGAAAAAACACCTTAATAAAGTGATAAACTGGCAGCTGGTGGACAAAACCCTTTATCTGCAAGCAATGGAAAGAAGTCCCATCAATGATTTGGAAATCCGTTTCCTTTTGAAAGAAAACCTCACCTCAGAGACCGAAAACAGAGAAATTATTTTCAAAGGTATTGAGCAATCCTACTATTATGAAGGATATAAGAAAGAAGAATAAGATAAATTCACTATTTTTGCCGATTATTTTTAAAAACTTTTTATATAAAATATGCTTTCAGTTCAGGGATTAGGATTACATCATTCAGGGAACTATTTGTTTCAAAATGTGAATTTTACGATTAAAAGAGAAGACAAAATAGGCTTAGTCGGGAAAAACGGCGCTGGGAAATCCACACTCTTAAAGATGCTTTCGGGCGAAATCAGTTTCTACGAAGGAAATGTAATTCCCGAGGGAAACATCACCATTGGTTTCCTTAAACAAGATTTAGATTTTGTAAAGGGAAGAACCGTTTGGGATGAGACCATGCAGGCTTTTGAGAAGATAAACGCCATGAAAGCAGAGCTGGACGAGGTTAATCATCAGCTCGCTACCCGCACGGATTACGAGAGCCAAGCCTACCATGACCTCATCGAGAGAATGACAGAGCTAAACGACCTTCTGCACCACCACGATGCCTACAACCTAGAAGGAGATGTAGAAAAAGTACTGCTCGGACTGGGTTTCAAGGCAGAGGATTTTAATAAAATCACCGATGAATTCTCTGGCGGCTGGCGAATGAGAATAGAATTAGCTAAACTTCTCCTTCAAAAAAATGATTTGATGCTGCTGGATGAGCCCACCAACCACCTCGATATGGAATCCATCATCTGGCTGGAAAACTTCCTGAAAGACTACCCTGGTGCTATCGTTCTCGTGAGCCACGACAAGCAGTTCATGACTGCTGTCTGCAACCGAACTTTTGACATTAATAATAAAAAAATTGACGATTATAAAGCCAACTACACCAAATACCTTGAACTAAACAAAGAACGAAGAGAAAAACTAGAACAGGCGAAGAAAAACCAAGATGCCGAAATCAAACAGATGGAGGACAATATCAATCGCTTCCGTGCTTCGGCTACAAAGGCAAGTTTTGCTCAGTCTTTGATTAAAAAATTAGAAAAAATAGAACGAATAGAAATAGACAATGAGGATGTTTCTAAATTCAACATTCGTTTCCAGCCGAGCATCACGCCTGGGAAAGTTATCTTTGAAGCTGAAAATTTAGGTAAAGCCTACGGCGATAAGCAGGTTTTTGACCATGTAAATTTCTTCGTTCAAAGAGGAGAAAAAATCGCCCTTTTGGGACAAAACGGACAAGGAAAAACCACCCTCGCAAAGATACTTGCGGGCGTAACCAAAGATTACACAGGGAGCTGGACACTTGGGCACAATGTGAACATTGGGTATTTTGCCCAAAACCAAGAAGAAGTCCTTGACCCTAATAAAACCGTTCTCCAAGAAGCCGAAGATACCGCTACGGAAGAGACCCGCCCACGCGTAAGAGACCTACTGGGAAGCTTCCTTTTCCAAGGAGATGCCGTAAGTAAGAAAACGAAGGTGCTCTCTGGGGGAGAAAGAAACCGACTTGCGCTGTGCAAACTGCTCCTTCGCCCTTTTAATACGCTCATCATGGACGAGCCGACCAACCACTTGGATATCCAGTCCAAAGAAATTATCAAACTGGCTCTTCAGAACTTTGAGGGGACGCTCATCGTGATTTCGCACGACCGAGAATTCCTGCAAGGGCTCTGCGACAAAATTTTTGAATTCCGAGATGGGCAGATGAAAGAATTTCTGGGTAATATTGATGAATATTTGGATTACCGCCAAAAAGAAAGCATCCGCGAAGTTTCCATAGAAAAAGCAAAACTAAGTGAAAAGCCTGAAATAAAGGAAAAAGCCGAGCCTGTAAAAGCTGAACCTGCAAAAAACACTTTCATCAGTAAAGAGCAGAAAAACCTGCAAAATAAACTCAAAAAAACAGAAGAGAAAATTGCCGATTATGAAGCGGAAATCGCTGGTTTAGAAGAGATTTTCAGTAAAACTAATCCTACCGATGAAGAGCTGAAAAAATACAACCAACTGAAAGAAGAGCTGGCGGAAATCATGAAAGAATGGGAAGAAATTATGGGAAATTTGGAGTAATCCTCTAAAAAATTTTTGATGAAAAAGGCGTTTGTTTTCATTTTAAAAACCATCGGTGTTCTGCTGGGAATAGTGGGATTGTATATTGTTTTGGGGCTTTTGCTTCCATTGATAAAAGTTCCTGCCAAAGAAACCTCCGACCCGAAAACCATTCCTATGTATATTTATACCAATGGGATGCATACGGATTTGGTGGTTCCCATCAAAACGGAAGTCATGGACTGGAGCCAGCAGATTCCTTTTGAAAATACACTTTCCAAAAGAACTGATTTCACCTATGTAGGCATCGGCTGGGGAGACAAGGGATTTTATCTGGATACGCCCACTTGGGCTGATTTAAAGGTTTCCACAGCGATAAAAGCCGCTTTCTGGATGAGCGAATCTGCCATGCACTGCACTTTCTACGATAAAATGGAGGAAAATGATGACTGCAAGAAAATAATGCTGACCGAAAAGCAATACAGCGATTTGGTAAAATTTATCAAAAACCAGTTCAAACAAGATGAAAACGGAAATTTCATTTTAATAAAAACGAATGCTGTTTATGGAAAAAATGACGCTTTCTACGATGCCAAAGAAAGCTACAATTTCATGCAGACCTGCAACACTTGGGCGAATAACGGACTAAAAACAGCGGGACAAAAGGCAGCACTGTGGACACCTTCCGATTTTGGGATTTTTTATCATTATAAATAAAAATATAAT
>JABCOA020000078.1 GCA_013333875.2 Flavobacteriaceae bacterium
CAGCCACAGCAATAGAGGATATTGAAGGAGCTGTTTATAGTTACCATATTATGAGACTTCGGATTTATGACAAAGAAGTTTTGCATCCAGAATATTTAGCCTATTTATTTAGTTCTGATACAGTTAGAAAACAAATTAGAATAAAAGCACAAGGAATAACAAGATTTGGTTTAACATTACCTCGATGGAAATCTATACAAATCCCTGTTCCTCCGTTATCTGTACAGCAGGAGATTGTAAGGATTTTGGACAAGTTCACCCAGCTGGAGGCGGAGCTGGAGGCGGAGCTGGACTGCCGCAAGCGGCAGTTTGAATACTATCGTGATAAGTTACTGACTTTCAATGAAGTAGTGGGGGGGGGCTAAAACGCTGATTTTCAGTGATTTACAATGGAAGACGCGGGGGGATTTGGGCGCTTTTTATGGAGGACTTACAGGAAAAAATAAGAATGATTTTTCTAATGGAAATGCTAAATTTATTTCTTATATGAATGTGTTTTCAAATATCGCAACCAATTTTAAAGTAAATGATTTTGTGAAAATTGGAGAAAGTGAAAATCAAAATACTATTCAATATGGAGATATCTTGTTTACAGGCTCTTCAGAGAGTTTGGAAGAATGTGGAATGTCTTCTGTTGTTAATGAAGAGGTAAAAGAAAATGTTTATCTGAATAGCTTTTGTTTTGGATATCGTTTTCATAATTCTGAATTGTTTTTGCCTAATTTTTTGAAATTTTTATTTCGTTCTGAAAAAATTAGGAAACAAATTGTAAAAACAGCTAATGGAGTTACTCGTTTTAATGTTTCTAAAAAGAAAATGGAAAAAATACAAATCCCCATTCCTCCGATAGAAGAGCAGGAGCGCATTGCGGGTATATTGGACAAGTTTGATACTTTGGTCAATTCCATCAGTGAGGGACTACCCAGAGAGATAGAACTAAGAAGAAAACAATATGAATACTACAGGGAAAAACTTTTGAGCTTCCCTAAAAACTAAAACATTTAAAATCATATAGATATGAATACCATCGCAGAGACTAATAATTTCATAATACTAGACAGATACGAAAATATTCCTCAGTCAAACGGAGACTACCAATCCGAGGCGGCTCTGGAGCGTGAGTTTATACAAGACCTCATCAGCCAAGGCTATGAGAACCCTACACATCTGACCACGCCCAAGGCGCTTTTGGAGAATGTCCGTGAGCAGCTGCAGGCGCTGAATAGAGTGGAGTTTTCTGATGCCGAGTGGAGCCGTTTCGTGGAAGAATATTTGGACAAGCCCAGTGACGGTCTCGTGGAAAAATCCCGAAAAATCCACGATGATTTTATTTATGATTTTACCTTTGATGATGGGAGGCTTGGGAATATTTATTTGATAGACAAAAAGAACTTCTCACGCAATAAGGTGCAGGTAATCAATCAGTTTGAGCAAAAAGGAAAACACCTCAACCGCTATGATGTCACCATCCTAGTCAATGGGCTTCCGCTGGTGCAGGTAGAGCTCAAAAAACGAGGCGTAGCCATCCGCGAGGCGTTTAACCAAGTGCACCGCTACAGCAGGGAGAGTTTCAACAGCGAAAGCTCTTTGTTCAAATATTTACAGATTTTCGTAATTTCTAACGGCACCTACACGCGCTATTTTGCCAATACTGTGAAGCGTGACAAGAATAGTTTTGACTTTACTATGGAGTGGGCAAAGTCCGATAATAAGCTCATCAGTGATTTGAAGGATTTCACGGCGACATTCTTTCAGAAAAATGTGCTTTTGCAGGTGTTGTTCAGGTACTCGGTTTTGACCGTAGATGATACCCTGATGATAATGCGCCCTTACCAAATCGCAGCTACCGAACGCATCTTGTGGAAAATAAACAGCGCCTACCAAGAGAAAAAATGGGCAAATACAGAGGGCGGCGGCTTCATCTGGCACACCACAGGTTCGGGAAAGACGCTCACGAGTTTCAAGACGGCAAGGCTGGCCACACAGCTGGATTTTATAGACAAAGTTTTTTTCGTGGTGGATAGGAAAGACCTAGACTACCAGACGATGAAGGAATACCAGAAATTTTCTCCCGATAGTGTGAATGGGTCTAACAGCACAGCAGGACTGAAACGAAATATAGAGAAAGATGACAACAAAATCATAGTCACCACCATTCAGAAGCTTAACAACCTGATGCGCTCCGAGAATGACCTGCCGATATACAAGAAACAGGTAGTTTTTATTTTCGATGAATGCCACAGGTCTCAGTTTGGCGAGGCGCAGAAAAACCTGAAAAAAAAATTTGAGAAATATTACCAATTTGGTTTTACAGGAACGCCTATTTTCCCTGAAAATGCTTTGGGCTCAGAAACCACGGCGAGTGTATTCGGCAGGCAGCTGCACTCCTATATCATCACCGATGCTATCAATGACGAAAAGGTGCTGAAATTCAAAGTAGATTATAACGATGTCCGCCCAAAATTCAAAAGCGTAGAAACAGAACAAGATGAAGAAAAACTATCCTCTGCCGAGTATAACAAGCTCTTGCTCCACCCAGAGCGAATCAAAGAAGTATCTGAATATATCTTACAGAATTTCAATATAAAAACACATAGAAATTTCGGAAACAAAGGCTTTAACGCCATGTTTGCTGTCAGCAGTGTGGAGGCTGCCAAATGCTACTATGAAAAACTGAACGAGTTACAAAAAAACAGCGAAAAACCACTGAAAATAGCGACTATCTATTCCTTTGCTGCCAATGAGGAGAGCAAGGGGGAGATTCCTGATGAGAATTTCGAACCTACGGCGATGGACAGCACTGCGAAAGATTTTCTGGGGAAGGTAGTCAGTGATTATAATGCGATGTTCCAGACAAGCTTTAGCATAGAGGGGGATAGTTTTCAACAGTATTATAAAGATTTAGCAAAACACATAAAAAATCAAGAAATAGACTTGGTGATAGTGGTGGGGATGTTCCTCACAGGCTTTGATGCACCTTCGCTCAATACGCTTTTTGTGGATAAGAATTTGCGCTACCATGGACTTATTCAGGCGTTTTCGCGTACCAATCGTATCAAAGACGCTACCAAGACTTTTGGGAATATAGTTTGTTTCCGTGATTTGGAAAAAGCCACAGTGGATGCCATTACACTTTTTGGCGACAAAAATACCAGAAATGTAGTGCTGGAAAAGAGCTACAAAGAGTATTTGGAAGGTTTCCAAGATCTTGCCACAGGTAAAACGAGAAGGGGTTATATAGAAGTGGTGAAAGAACTAAGCGAAAAATTCCCTAAACCAGCCGAAATAGAAAAAGAAGCAGACAAAAAGGAATTCGTAAAACTCTTCGGTGAATACCTGCAGATAGAAAATGTCTTGCAGAACTATGATGAATTCACCCATCTGAAAGCGCTTCAGACCATAGATTTACAAGATGAAAAAGCAGTAAATGATTTTAAAGAAAGATATTTCCTTACTGATGAGAATATAGAGGAGATGAAAGGCGTTCAGGTGCTTAGTGAGCGTGTGAATCAGGATTATCGTTCCACATATAACGACATTCGCGAGTGGATAAGAACCCAAAAAGAAAGCGAAAAAGTAGAAGACTCAAAGGTGAGCTGGGAAGATGTGGTTTTTGAGGTAGAGCTATTAAAATCGCAGGAAATCAATTTTGATTACATTCTGGAACTCATCTACGAGAAAAATAAAAAACTCAAGAACAAAGAAGCCCTAATAGATGAGGTGAGCCGAGTAATCCGTGCAAGTATAGACAGCCGTGCCAAAGAGAGCTTAGTGGTAGATTTTATCAACTTGACGGATTTGGATGCTATCGAAGGCAAAGAAAACATCATAGAAGCGTTCTTTACCTATGCCCAAGAAAAACAAAAAGAAGAAGCCAGTATACTGATAGAAGAGGAAAAACTAAATGCGGAGGCCGCAAAACGATATCTGAAAAATTCCTTGAAGCGAGAATTTGCGAGTGAAAACGGAACGGAACTCAATGATATTTTACCAAAAATGAGCCGGCTCAGTACACAATATCTTACTAAAAAACAGAGCGTTTTCCAGAAAATCGCAGCTTTTGTAGAGAAGTTTAAAGGTGTGGGAGGTGATGTGTAACTAACCAAAAGTTGAAAAAAAGGATTATGGAACTCAATTTGAAAAAATTCAATAAACAGCAGTTAGAAGAATATTACAGTTTTTTAGATTTAATAATCGAAAGATTTGGTCTTCAAGAAGGTGATGAAAGATTAGTTTTTAATTTAAGTAATAAAAATCAAATTGTTTTTACAATCGGGCAGAGATATATATGGAATATAGAGCCTTGTGAAAATGCTAGTAAATTCTATACAATTTCCGAAAAACCAATAAGTAATAAATATTTGGATTTTGATGGAAAACCTACGGCTTTTTGGAATGGATTTAATAACATTTCAGAAGTCTTAAAACACCAGCAATCCATATTTAACGCGATTGAGAAAGAGCTTAATAGAGCCCAAATTTCGGGTTTTCTCAGGCATAACAAAGAAGAATTGGAGAAAATGGCTTTTGATGCTGATTTCCGAAAAGAAGTTTTAGACCAATTAAAAACAATAACAATCACTCATGAACCAAAGAAAAACACCGATAAAACTCCAGCTATTCCATTAAATCAAATCCTTTTTGGTGCTCCAGGGACAGGAAAAACCTACCACACGAAGAAAATGGCTGTTGAAATTATCAACGGAAAAAAGGAGAGAACCAGAGAAGAAATTAACGAGGAGTATGAAAAGCTGATAGAAGCAGGGCAAATCGTTTTCACGACTTTTAATCAGAGTTTGAGTTACGAAGATTTTATTGAGGGAATAAAACCCGAAACCATAGACGGTAATGTGGTTTACGAGGTGAAAGATGGGATTTTTAAGCAGTTGTGCAGTAGAGCAATTGAACAAAAACCCAAAAATAGCGATATTGAAATCTATGATTTTGATAAAGGCTGGAATGATTTAATAGCCGAAGCAGAACAAAATTTATTGTCAGATTCCATGCTTTTGCTTCCTGTTCTTACACAGGATAAAGGGGTGTATGTGACAGAAATCACAGATAACGGAAATTTAAAAATAAAACCAAAAAATAGTCGATTGGATATTGATTATATCGTTTCGTATAATCGCGCAAAGAAATTACAAGGGGTTTTCTCAGATTTGTCGGTCGTTAAAAACATTGATAAGGAGTTTCGTTCTGTGATTGGAGGTTCTAATTCTACGGCATATTGGGCAGTTTTAAATTATATTAATAATAAGATTAAAGAAAATAATAGAATAATTCCAGATTATGAAGAACCCAAAACCCATGTCCTTATTATTGATGAAATCAATCGTGGTAATGTTTCTGCTATTTTTGGGGAACTCATCACGCTTTTAGAGGAAGACAAAAGAAAAGGAAATCCAGAGCATATCGAGGTAAAGCTCCCTTATTCTGGCAAAGATTTTTCTGTTCCAAATAATGTCTACATCATTGGGACGATGAACACTGCTGACCGAAGTGTGGAGGCTCTGGATACCGCCCTTAGGAGAAGATTTTCCTTTGTGGAAATGCAGCCTGATCCTAATGAATTATCCGAGGTGAAAGGTGTGGTTTTATCCAAGCTTTTAGAAACCATCAACGAGCGAATAGAGATGCTGATAGACAAAGACCACCAGATTGGTCATTCGTATTTCATTGGTATTGAGGATTTAGACGGTTTGAAAAGAACATTCAAGGATAAAATCATTCCGCTTTTGGAGGAATATTTCTACGGAGATTTTGGAAAAATAGGTTTGGTTTTAGGAGGAGCATTTATAGAACCAGTTGAAAATAAAACAACATTCCCGAAAAATTTCGAGTACGAAAAAAACTTTTTAGAAGACAAAAAAATATATCATATTACTCCTTCTAAAGACTGGGATGATGAAGCCTTTAGATCTATTTATGAGGCAAACAATGAAGAATAAGAAGTTCATACAGGTTTTTGAGCATCAAAAATTGAAGTATGATAAATCGGGAGATTTTCGGGAATGTCATTTTGATGCGATGGTGAAGTTTAATGAGCTGCATCAGAATAAATACTTTACAATCGGTCATAATGGGATTGTTTTTAAGAACTATGTCGGAGTTATTCAGGTCGGTGGTTTGACCATAGAAATCCTTCCCAAGGCTGATAAAAAGGCTGATGCAGATAAAAATTTGTGGCAGAGCGTACTGCTCAATATGCTGAAAGTCTGCAAGCGTATTCGGGTGGAATCCGTTTCGGAAACCCAGCTCAAAAAAAGGTATCATTCTATTTTGGATGTTTATTTTGAGGTGTATCTTACTGAAATAGAACGACTTGTGAATAAAGGCTTGATAAAGAGATACCAAAAGAACCAATCCAATCAAAATGCACTAAAAGGAAAACTGCTTTTTGCGAAAAATATTCAGCAGAATTTGGTGCATCGGGAGCGGTTTTATTGTGAGCATCAGGTTTATGACAGGAATCATCTGCTGCATCAGATTTTGTACAAAGGATTACGGATTCTGAAAACCTTTGTAAATGATGCTTTGAAGGATAGGCTGAACCGATTGCTTTTTGAATTTCAAGAAATTGAAAACATAGAAATAAGCGAGAAACATTTCCGAAAAATAGTTTTTGACAGAAAAAACAGCGACTACCAAAAGGCGTTTGATATTGCTAAAATCATCATCCTGAATTATTCTCCGAGTTTGAACTACGGAAGCGAAAATTTGCTCACGCTTTTGTTTGATATGAATGCTCTGTGGGAAGAATATATTTTCCGCATTCTCCAAAAACATAAGAAGGATGAGGAGAAGGTGTCTCGCCAAGATTCCAAGAAATTCTGGAAAAACAAATGCATACGGCCTGATATTATTTTCAAAACTGAGGAAGGAACTTTTGTCATCGATACCAAATGGAAAATCATTGAAACCAATAACCCTTCGGATGAGGATTTAAAACAAATGTTCGTTTATAATTTGCATTGGGATGCCGAAAAAGCATTATTGCTTTATCCTAAAACTGGACAAACCGACAGTAGTTTTGAAGAATTTCATTACGATAAATTGGATTCGAAAAAGAAATGTAAGACTGGCTTCGTGGATATCACTGAGGGAGGAAGCATCAAAAGCAGCGAAAAGATAGCCGAGGAAATATATTCTAAACTAAAATAATCATCTAATGACGATGAAAAGCTTTCATATTCAGGCTGAAAATCTAACTTTTTTCTTGGCTTGTGTCGATTATGCCAAAAAAGCAAAATAATGTGAAAGCCAAAAAAACATTTACACAAAATAAAGCTTTTCATAGAAAATACCTTCCTTCCAAATTTGGGAGGAAGGTATATTTTAGTTTAGAAATTTTTTAAAAAAATAAATTTATAATTAGAAATGGTAGGAGAGCCCTAATTGGAGATTTCCTGTACGGAATTTAGCTCTATCCTTTTTGCCATTATGATCTTCTTTTTCATTGTAAGGAGAAGTTATTCCCATGCTGTATCTCAGGTTAGCACTCAATTTCTCTGTGATGAAATATCCTCCTCCAAAATTCCATCCAAAGAAAGCGCCTTTGGTATACTCCTTAAAACTTTTTTTGTCTGGAATATTGTTGTATCCAGCTTTATCGGTGATGACCTCCTCTGATTTTATAGTAATATTCACCTCTGGACCTGTTTCTATATACACCTGAGGAATAAATTTAAATTGAAATGTAACAGGAATATTAATGTGGCTGAGAGTCCAGTATCCCTTTACACCCTTTACATTAGTATCTTCTTTATAGTTTATTTTTGTTCCAAAATGCTGATAGAGAGCATCTAGTTGAACAGCCATTTTTTCGCTGATAGAGTAGTTTACGAAAAGTCCGCCATAGAACCCTATTTTGCTTTTCAGATTTCGATAAGTTTCGTCTTTAACTGATATTTTGTTGAGTCCTCCACCAGCTTTGATACCGAAAGTGAGCGGCTGATTTTTAGAATAGCTTTTTTGTGGGCTGTTTACTCTATTAGATTTGTTACTAGCTACTGCTTTTTTCTTTTGTGCTGCTGCCCATCCCATAGATAGACATAAAACAGCGATAATTATTTTTTTCATATGGTAAAAATTAAAAGTTGTCTTTTTAAAAACAGGCAATTTTATACAGAACAATATAAAGATTGCCTGTAAATCACATTAGTGATTTTGAAAATGATTTTAGCAATTCAAAGGTATTGTGAATAAACTAGTTACACAATCCCCTAAAAGCGTGTATTTTTATAAAATTTTATCCCTGTTTTTAGGGATTTTGTTTTTTGAATAATGCTTGGAGTAATAATTTTACTAATTTTACAATCATATAGTTTAAATAAATGATACGGAGTAAGTGTATATTTTTCATCTTTTTTTCAATCATTGTTTTTTCGCAGAATAGTTCTTCTGAAAAATACATTGACAGCCTAAACAATGAATATCTGAATGCGAAAAATTCAAAGAAAAAAGTTCGCATCTTGATGGAAATTTCTGATTACTGGTCATATAGAGATACAGCAGCAGCTTTTTCAAAACTTAGAGAAGCAGAGCTATTGATAGGAGGAGATAATTTCCTAAAGGGACTTCATGCCTTCTATAAAGCAGGAATTTATTATGATAAAAACATTAGTAAAAGCCAAGAACTCTACATGAAAGCCGAAAATTTCTTGAAAACATTTTCCTCTGAAGAGGCTTTTTATTACAGAGCGAAACTGTGGCATAATTACGGAGCATTGGAACAGATGAAGGGAAACAATATGGAGTTTCTGGACATTACGCTGAAAAAATGTATTCCTCTTGCTGAAAAGTCAAAGAACAAGGAACTTTTGGCGGGATATTATGTAGATATGGGGATGATTTTTAATAATTCAAAAGAATATGACAAATCAATAGACTATATAAAAAAAGCAGTTGATATTTTAGAAAAAAACTCAAAAAGAGGCGAGGGAATAGTTTGGGCATATCTAAATCTTGCAACGGTATATTTGGAAATAGGAGAATTAGCCTTAGTAGAGGACAATATTTTAAAAGCCGAAAAAGCATTAGGGCAACTACCTCATTCTCAGTATAATGTGTTTCTTTATCAGCTGAAATCTAAATATTATAATAGAATAGGTAAGCAGAGTAAAGCATTGAATGCTATTCAAAAAGGGATAGACTTGGCAAAGGAAATGAATTTGGATTATGATTTTTTATCCCTGAGTTATGAGAAGTATAATTATTTAAAAAACTCTTCTCAATATTTAGAAGCGCAGAA